>SKNK01000456.1 GCA_007120565.1 Nitriliruptoraceae bacterium
CGATGTCCTCGAGGTTGATCCCCCCGAACCCCGATGCGATACGGGCGACCGTCTCCACGAACAGGTCGGGGTCCTGCTCGTCCACGAGGATCGGGTAGGCATCGACGCCTCCGAAGCTCTTGAACAGCATCGCCTTGCCCTCCATCACCGGGAGGGAGGCCAGCGGGCCGATGTCGCCGAGCCCGAGCACGGCCGAGCCATCGGTGATGACGGCGACGGAGTTGGACCGGATCGTGAAGTTGTAGGCGACGGTGGGGTCGTCGGCGATCATCCGGCAGACCTTGGCGACCCCCGGCGTGTAGACCAGGGCGAGGTCGGCGGCGTTGTTGACCTCACGGGTGGCCTGGATACGGATCTTGCCGTTCTCGTGGTTGGTCAGCACGTCGTCGCTGATGGCGAGGAGTTCGACCCCGTCGAGTTCGGAGAGGGTGACCGCGATCTCGTCGCTGTGGTTCTCATCGAGCACGTCGACGCTGACGTCGCGGAAGATGACGTGGCGTTGCTCGCCGGTGCGCTGTACCGAGTGGACGGCACCACCGTGATCGTCGATCGCGGTGGTGACTACGCCGAGCATCCCGCGCTGGTTGCGGATCGCCAGGCGGAACGTGATGCGCTGCGGCAACGGCGGCACGGCATCCCTCCCGAGGTGCGGCCTCGATGTGCTCGAAGTGGGCTGCCTCGGCGTCTGCCGGTCGGGAGGCGTGTTCGGCGGCCGCCCGAGGCTGGCCCGAGGTGTCGACCGAGGATAGGCCCACGCATCGGTGGCACTAGCATCCGGGCGTTACCGCCCTCCAACGCCGGAGCAACCATGGCCGTCGACCTTCCGCAGCGCTCGATCAACACGATCCGGACCCTCGCGATGGATGCCGTCCAACGCGCGAACTCTGGGCATCCCGGGATGCCGATGGGGTGCGCGCCCCTGGCCTACGTGCTGTTCCGCGAGGTGATGCAACACGATCCATCCGCACCCGAGTGGCCGGGCCGCGACCGGTTCGTGCTGTCGGCAGGGCACGGGTCGATGCTGCTGTATGGAGCGCTGCACCTCAGCGGCTACGAGCGGCCGACCCTGGACGACATCAGGAACTTCCGCCAGTTCGACTCGCCCACGGCCGGACACCCCGAGAGCTTCGAGCTCGCCGGGGTCGAGACCACCACCGGTCCCCTCGGCCAGGGTGTTGCCAACGGCATCGGCATGGCGCTGGCGATCGAGCGGCTGGCGGCGGAGTTCAACCGCCCCGGTCACGAGGTGGTCGACCACCGGGTCTACGGCATCGTCTCGGACGGCGACCTCATGGAGGGCGTGGCCTCGGAGGCGGCGTCACTGGCCGGCCACCTGCAGCTCGGGCGGGTCACCTACTTCTACGACGACAACCAGATCACCATCGACGGCAAGACCGAGCTGGCCTTCAGCGAGGACGTGCTGGCGCGGTTCGACGCGTACGGCTGGCACACGCAGCGGCTCGAGGATGCCAACGACCTCGATGCCATCCGTGGGGCCGTCGCGGAGGCGGACGCCGATCCACGTCCGTCCTTGATCGCCGTCCGGACCGTGATCGGGTTCGGGTCCCCGAACAAGGGCGGCACGTCGGCGGCGCACGGTGCGCCCCTGGGCGATGACGAGATCGCCGCCACCAAGGAGGCGCTCGGTTGGGAGCACGAGGAGCCGTTCTTCGTGCCCGACGACGTTCGTGACCACCTCGACGCCCGTGAGCGGGGTGCGGAACAGCGTGCCGACTGGGAGAAGCGCTTCGCCGCCTACCGGGCTGACCATCCGGGGTTGGCCGACGAGTTCGAGCGGCGCGTGGTGCGGCGTGAACTGCCGCCCGGCTGGACCGACGCGCTACCGACGCTGGAGGGCAAGAACGCCACGAGGAAGCACTCGGGTGCGGTGATCCAGGCGCTTGCGCCTGTGCTGCCGGAACTGTTCGGTGGCTCCGCCGACCTGGCCGCGTCCAACAACACCGACATCGATGACGCCGGTGACTTCGCCGCCGACGATCGCCTCGGGCGCAACCTGCGCTTCGGCATCCGCGAGCACGCCATGGCGTCGATGGCCAACGGCATGGCGCTGCACGGTGGCCTGCTTCCCTACGTTGCGTCGTTCCTGGTCTTCACTGACTACTGCCGCCCGGCGCTACGCCTGGCCTCGCTGATGCAGCAGCGGGTCGTCTACGTGATGACTCACGACTCCATCGGCCTCGGTGAGGACGGCCCGACCCACCAGCCGATCGAGCACATCCCGTCGCTCCGCGCGATCCCTGGTATGACCGTGCTACGGCCTGCTGACGGGGCCGAAACCGTCGGCGCGTGGCAGGCCGCGATCGAGAACGGCGGGCCGTCGGTGCTCGCGCTGACCCGCCAGGGGCTCCCGGATCTGGGGGAGCGGCCGGCCGACGCGGTGGCCCGCGGGGCCTACGTGCTCCGCGACGTGGACGAGACCCCCGACGTGATCCTGATCGGGACCGGCTCCGAGGTACAGCACTGCGTCGAGGCAGCCGACCTGTTGGCCGCCGATGGGATCGGCGCGCGGGTCGTGTCGATGCCATCGTGGGAGCTGTTCGCCGCGCAGGATGTGGACTACCGCACGTCGGTGCTGCCGCCTGAGGTCACCGCCCGGGTCGCGGTCGAGGCGGCCTCACCGTTCGGGTGGGAGCGCTGGGTCGGCGACCTTGGTGCCGTGGTGGGCATGGAGCGCTTCGGCGCGTCCGCGCCTGCCGAGCGGCTCTTCGAGGAGTTCGGTTTCACCGGCGACAACGTCGCCTCGGTCGCCAAGGACGTCCTGGCCCGGGTCCGCGGCTAGGGACCTCGACGGCCACGAGCATCAGCTCCCGCCCCGAGCTCCGTGCTCGGCGCCCGCCTTGACCCCGGGACCGTTCCGGGTCAGGATCGGCGCACCGGACGGGAGAAGGCCCGTGGTTCAGGGCGACGTGCCTGGCACGCACGACGAGGTCCGCGGGTTCTTCACCCGCTGGCTGGAGCTCAGCAACGCCGGGGACTGGGACGCCGTCGCGGCCATGATGCATCCGGAGATCGTCCTGAGGGACCCCATGATGGCCGAGCCGGCGCGGGGAAAGGACGCCGCTCTGGCTCGTGCGCGTGGGCAGTACGAGCCCTTCCCCGACGGACGCGCGACGATGGTGGGGGAGCCGTTCGTGGCCGTCGACGGGCCGGAGTTGGCCTACCGCTGGCGGTTCACCGGTACCCACCTTCGCCCCGTTGATCCACCGGGGTTCGCTCCGACCGGCCTTGGCGTCGAGGTGGATGGCACCTCGGTTCTGCGGTTCGATGGACCCCGTGTCGTGGCGGCGACCCTGTTCTTCGACACCACGCAGGTCGCGCGTCAACTCCTCGCGGCGCCACGCGCTGGCGGACGCCTTGAGCACGCGGTGGCGCTCGGTCAACGCTTGCGGGTCGGGTTCCGTAGGCGCACCGGACGCGCGACCGTGTCCTCCACGGATCGTGCGGCTCGACCGAGCGGGGTGTCGTCCGGGTAGGCCAGGTTCAGCGTCCGGGCATCCGACGGTGGAGGTGGGCTACTTGCGCTTGCGGCGACGGGGTTTCGGTGGCTTCGGCGCGTCGCGGTCGGGGTGCGGTGACTCGACCTTGGGCTCGCCGTCCTTGGTCGTCGCCGTGCGCTTCTCTCCAGGGAGGTGACCCTTGGGTGCGGACGAACCTGAGGATCCGGAGGGGCCACGACGCTTGCGCTCGACGATCTGGAGGTTGGCGGCTTCGGCCTGACGGGCCCGCCACAGCCAGTAGGCGGCCATCCCACCGAGCACGACCGTGCCGAACGCGAGGTTGAACATCGCGGCCTGGAACTCGACGAAGGGGATCTGAGCCAGGCCGATGATGGGGCCGAGGAGCCAAGCCCAGCGCCAGAACCGCTGCTGACGTCGGGCGACGCCCACCGCGTGGACCGCGTGGGCGCGCTTCTCGACGGCGCGACCGCGGTTGACCGCCCGGCCGATCTCACGTCGGTCCTTGAGTGGCAGCTCCGCGAACCGGCGAGCGTGCTCCTTCTTGTCCGGGATCTGCACCACGAGGTCCGCCTGATCGTCGTTCACGGTCACCCGACAGCGTAGGCGCCGCGACCGTGGTCGTCGGACCGGTCCGGGCGGATCGCGGGTCCGAATCCCCGATAAGCGCCTCGAGGCGGTGGTGGCGGAGACCGCTGAGGTCCGATTTGGGCGCGATCCAAGGAGGGAACACGATGCAACAGCGGCCCACCCCCGAGACACCCGGGCCCGGACAGGAGTCCGTGTGGGACTACCCGCGTCCCCCGGCGATCGAAGACACCGACGAGCACGTGCAGGTCTGGTTCGCCGACGTGCTCGTCGCCACCACGAGGAGGGCTCTGCGGGTGCTCGAGACCTCCCATGCCCCGGTCTACTACGTCCCCCGCGAGGATGTACGGGTCGAGTTCTTGGCGCTGTCGGCCCAGAAGACGATCTGCGAGTTCAAGGGCGTCGCGAGCTACGCCGACCTGGTCGTCGGCGAAGAGCGATCGGCGGACGCCTGTTGGTGGTACGACGAACCGGCATCCGGGTTCGAGCCACTGAAGGACGCCATCGCCTTCTACCCCCGGCGGGTCGATCGCTGCCTCGTCGACCACGAGGTAGTCCGTCCGGTCGCCGGCGACCTCTATGGCTCCTGGGTCACCTCGCGGGTCGTTGGACCCTTCAAGGGCGGGATCGGCACGTACGGCTGGTGACGCGGCACCTCGTTGGGGTGTCTCGCGCACGGATACGCCGTCCGGGCGTCTCAGCTCTCGGGAGTCAGGAAGCGGCATTGAGGCCCCGGTGACGATGCGAGACGCAGATCGAGCGTCGCGAGGGGAGCATCGAGCCCCTCGGCCAACGCTACGTACCAAGCGTCGTAGCTGGTGACCGAGGGACGCAGTTCCCATACGCGGTCGGCGAACGGGGCGTACGGGTAGAGATCCATCGGGAGGTCGAGGAGATCCG
>SKNK01000015.1 GCA_007120565.1 Nitriliruptoraceae bacterium
CGTGCTGATCGGCCTGGTGATCCCGCTCTCGGTGATCGTCTACTGGCTGGTCCGAGGGTTGGCCGCCGGGGAGTCCGCCAACCTGGCCATCGGCGCCGCAGGTCGCAGTCTGCTCGTCGCAGGCCTCGGCGCCATCGCGGCGGTCCTGGCGGCGCTGCCGGTTGCGATCTGGGCTGCGCGCAGCCGTTCCCTGATGGCACGCTTCGCCGAGCGGGCCTCGTTTACGGGCTACGCGCTCCCCGGCATCGTCGTTGCGCTGGCGCTGGTGTTCGTCGGGATCCGGCTGGTCCCGTCGCTCTACCAGACCCTGGCGATGCTGGTCTTCGCCTACGTCGTGCTGTTCCTGCCACAAGCCGTCGGTGCCATCCGTTCGTCGCTCATCCAGGTCGAAGGCAACGTCGAGGCAGCCGCGCGCACGCTCGGCTCATCACGGATGAGCGCGCTGCGCCGGGTCACCTTGCCGTTGGCTCGTCGTGGAGCGCTAGCAGGAGGAGCGCTGGTCTTCCTCACCGTGCTGAAGGAGCTGCCCGCCACCCTGCTGCTGTCGCCGACGGGGTTCGACACCTTGGCGGTACGGGTGTGGTCGGCCACCGAGGAGGCGTTCTTCACCCGGGCGGCGATCCCGGCGCTGCTGCTGATCGCGCTCGGGTCGGTTCCGCTGGCTATCGCCATGATCCGCGAGCGTCGTGAGGTCGGGTGAGCTCGCATCAGTGCGTGATCACCGGCGGGAGGTGGCAACGACTCGCGGATCTCCGGCGAGCGCAGCTGATCTAGCCGACGGAGGCCAGGGTGGTGGCTGCCTCGTCATCGGACGGGATCCGAGGGTCGGCCTGCGGATCTGCAGGGAAGGCGACCACCGGACCGTCGACGGCCAGCGAGACCCGCGTGCCCCGGTGGAGGTCGAGCTGGGGGCCGCGGCGGGCTCGGAGCAGGGCCCCGTTGTCCAGTTCGACCTGGACGAGTTGATCGTGACCGAAGTAGGAGATACCGATGACGATGCCTGCGCCGGCTGCCGTCCGGCGGTCGTCCGTCGCGGGTCGCAAGCGGAGCGCTTCGGGCCGGATCACGACGGTGACGGCGTCCGAGGTGACCGGCGCCGCGGTGGGAAGACGCCCGATCGGGGTGTCGACGAGGTAGTGCCCGGCTCGTGTGCCTGGCAGGGTGTCCGCTTCCCCGACGAACTCGGCGACGAACCGCGTCGCCGGTTTGGTGTAGAGGGTCTGTGGGTCGGCGACCTGATGGAGTCGGCCGGCATGCATGACCGCCACGTTGTCGGTCAGCGACAGCGCCTCCTCCTGGTCGTGGGTGACGAAGACGGCGGTGGCCTCGGCGGCCCGGAGGATGGTGCGGACCTCCTCACGGACCGTGGCACGCAGCGCGGCGTCCAGGTTGGAGAAGGGCTCGTCCAGCAGGATCAGGTCGGGGGAGGGGGCTAGCGCACGGGCCAGCGCGACCCGCTGCTGCTGGCCGCCGGACAGCGCCGTCGGGAGGCGGTGGGACAGGCCTCCCAGGCCGACCAACTCGAGGACCTCGTCGACGCGTGCACGCCGCTGACGTCGGGACAGATCGGACAGTCCGTACGCCACGTTGCGGCCGACGGACAGGTGGGGGAACAGCGCGTAGTCCTGGAACACCAGGCCGACGTTGCGTCGCTCGGGTGGGACGGAGATGTCCGGGCCGGTCACCGTGCGGCCGTCGATATCGATCCGCCCGGTGTCCGGACTGATCAACCCGGCGATCATGCGGAGCACCGTCGTCTTGCCGCAGCCGGAAGGCCCGAGGAGCGCGGTCAGGTGGCCACGGGGAACCTCGAGGTCGACACCGTCGACCGCGACCGTCTCACCGAACCGCTTCGCCAACCCGACGCAGGTGAGCGCGGGTGGGGCGTTGGAGGGCTCAGGGGGTGGCACGGGCGGCCTGACGGTCGGGGGCCTTGCACTGGTTAGGCTACCCTTCCTTGCACCAGGAACGCTATCTCGGCCGTGCTACCCCCGACCGGAGCTTCGCCCCGTGTCAGACACCCGCACCCGCGTCGATCCGAACGCGGTCACCGAGACCTTGGAGATCCTCCTGGATCGTCACGACCGCGGGGAGCCGTGTACCGCCGCGGACCTGGTCGAACTGTTGCCGTTCGACGCCGCCGAGGGCGACCGGGTCATCGCCGACCTCCAGCGGCGTGGGGCGCTGACCTCACCGTCCGGTTCCCTCGAACTCACCGAAGGCGGCTACGAACTGGCTCAGGTCTCGGTGCGACGTCACCGGCTGACCGAACGCCTGCTGCTCGACGTGATCGGACTCGATTGGTGGAAGGTGCACCACGAGGCCGAGCGTTGGGAGGGCGTGATCTCCGATGACGTCGAGGCGCAACTGGTCGAACTCCTCCAGGATCCGGGGACCTGTCCCCACGGCAACCCGATCCCCGGGTCGATCAACCGTCCCGACCAGTCCGCCGCCATCCGCCTGGACCAGGCGCCGATCGGCCCGGTGCGCGTCGTCCGGATCACCGAGACGCTGGAGGCCGACGACGAGGCCCTCCAACTGCTCGAGGAGTGCGGCTTCATCCCCGGTCGGGACGCCGAGGTGAAGCAACGGCAGAACGGCTGGGTCGAGGTAGCGGGTTCGCTCCACGACGCGGCCCTACCTCCGCACATCGCGACCCACACCTACGTGCTGCCTGCCTGAGGCCTCGGGAACCGCTGCGCGGCCTGAGGTGCGGGGCCTCGGCGAACCTGGTTGATGGTCCCGCGAGGATGACGGCCGCTCCCGAGGACCGTCCCTGGAAGCTCGCAGGACGCCGTACACGATCCGAAGTAGGAAGCCGGGCGACAGCAGGGAAGAAGGTCGGTCGACGAACGCGCTCACCTTGAGCACCCGCGAGTAGACCTCGATGTCGGTCTCGGAGGCGGTCAGGAGCGGCTTCTCGAGTCGGTGGCTGAGCTTCACCTGCAGGTCCCGGTGCCCCGCTGCCTCCGGGTAGGCAAGGTCGCCGGCTGCGGCCAGCATCCAAGCGGTGGCGGTGGGCTTCGCCGCTGCTCTGAAGAACCGCCTGGCAAGGGCCGGGCCGCTCTTCCCAAGGCACCTTTGGAGGGCGAGAGCCTGTAGCGCTGCGACGGACATCCCTTGGCCGTACGTCGGGTTGAACACGCTGATGGCGTCGCCCACGGCCAGCAAGCCCTCCGGGAAGGCCTTCATCCTGTCGTAGCGGCGCCAGCGCGCTGCCGGCATCCGGTGCTGGTGGGTTGGGCCGATCGGGTCGGCGATGCGCAACGCCGCGATCACGTCGGGCGGAGCGAACCGCTCGGCGCACGCAACCATCGCCGGGAACCGGCTGGGCGGCTGGTGCCCCACCATGCCGCCGAGCCAGAACATGGCCGTGGAGTTCTCCTGCGGCAGAAGGGACACACCGATGGGCCGCTCGGGCGTCGCATCCACCCCGACGACGACAACGGGCAGCGTGTCGATCGGCCAGTACACGAGTTGGGCGGAGTAGGTGACACGAGCCACGACCTTCTCCTCGGCAGGCTGGCCGAAGCCGTGGCGGGCGAGGAAGGCGGGCGTCCGGCCGGCGCGACCCATGGCGTCCACCACCAGGTCAGCAGGGATGACCGCGTCGTCCCCGCCTGGGCCGATCACCCTTGCTCCCGTCACCGCACCGCCATCGGTAGCTGCGAGGTCCGCTACGACATGGCCATCGAGGAGCGTCACGTTGGGGAGCTTGCGGACCCGCCGCCGGATGTGTGACTCAAGGAAGGGACGAGTCTGCAGGTAGAACGTCATCGGCTCCTTCGGTGGCCCGGACTTGGCGAGGATGTGGCCGCCGACGTCGAAGTGGAACCTCGAGTAGTCCTCGCTCAGCACCACGGAACCGGCCGCTTCGAGTTCGTCGAGGATCCCCGGCAGAAGGCCATCGATCGCCTGCGCACCCCCGGGCTGGAGCACGTGAGGGTGCCGATCCTGCGGTACTCCCTTGCGATGCTCCGGACCGGTCGGCAACACGTCGCGTTCGACCACGGTGACCCGGTCGAAGTGGTCCGACAGCACCCGGGCCGTGAGCAGGCCTCCGATGCTGGCGCCCAGGACCAGACCGTGCTCTCCCCTGCGATCCGGAGCTGCCATCGCTGCGACCTCCAGTCCACCTGCGTACCGTCCCGCGCCGGCGTGTTGATCCTGATGGGTTGATGCGGGTGGCCGTATCCCAGCACTCATCCGCCGGCAGCGGCCGCCTCGGGAGACGAGCGCCACCGGACCGGTTGTCGTGTGAACGTCGGTGGTGAAGCGTCACCAGCGACCTCGTCCTCTCGGGTTGTGGTGTCGAGGTAGCTCTTGTCGTACACCCACCGGATCCTCCGCAGCTCGCGCTCAGCCCTCCGGTCACCGAATTCGTCACGGAACGCGGTGATGTAGACGCTGCGCCAGGGTTCTCCGTGGCCGAACTCGACGCCCACCACGGCGTGCGCGATCTCGTGGAGTAGCGTCCGTTCCGGCAACGCGACGTTGCGACCGACGAGGATGTGTCGCCCATCGGTGCGGCCTCCGACCAACCCTTGCGCCTCTACTCGGTCCACGAAGCGGAACTCGAGTTCGCTTGGCGCGATCTCCACGTCATGCTCGTCGGCGGCGCGGACGACCACCGACACCAGACGGCGAACCTCCGGCGTGACGTCGCCGCTGAGCTGGAGCGGTCCGTCGTCGGTGGACCCGGTCGAGGAGGTCGCACCGAGGGCTGCCACCGTCAGCGTCGTGATCAGCAGGGCGGTGATCCCGGCTGTGGCAGCTACGAGGCGGTTGCGTCTCATGACGCGACACTGCGATGTGCCGCTGAGCAGCTGGTCAGCAGACGCTCAGTGACCGCCGCGCTTCGCTCGGTCTCCTGCCCGTTTGAGGAACCCACTTGCTACTTTCAGGTGGGAGGGGGAGTTCCGCGCATGGCAGTGGACGTCCGGTTCCTGGGAGGACTCGAGGTC
>SKNK01000010.1 GCA_007120565.1 Nitriliruptoraceae bacterium
GACCCGACGGCATCCCGAAGGAGGTCTCCGGCGCGAGCTCGAGCGACGGGTCAAGGAACGCGGGTCGAGGCGTCGTGAAGGTGAGCTTCAGCAACCCGTTCACGCCGGCGGTCACCAGCAGCATGATCCCCAGCCGGATACCGAGCTTGCGACTGACCGCCCAGTACAGCAGCGGGAAGATCAGCAGGTAGAACTCCTCATCGCCGAGGAAGGTGACGAAGGACAGGATCGGCGTCAGCCAGCCCGCCTGATCCTGAAGGCGTTCCGCGCGGTCCAGCTGCGCGTCGTAGTGGGTCGCGTCCGCGCCACGCGGCCAGCCGACCGTCGCCTCGCGCTCCTCCATCACCTCGACAACACGCTCCGGGTAGTCGGTGATGATGCCGTGCACCCCGGCGTCCAAGATGCGATGCATCTGTTCGGGGTCGTTGACCGTCCAGACGTGGACGTCGACCCCCAGCCGCTCCGCAGCGCGCACGAAACGGGGCGTGATGACCTGCCGGCCGTCGTGCACCTCGGGCACCTGGTAGAGCATGCCGGGTGGCGTCCACCACGGGTGGAGACCGACGAGGTGCCGGACGTAGAAGTCGTAGGTCTCCGACTCCGGCATGTTGGTCGGCACGTCGGGTAACTGCTCGCGGACCGGCCGGAGGTAGTCCTCGCTGAAGGACGCAACGGTGACGGAGTCGGCGCGGCCGTGTTCGACGATCAGGTCGATCGTCGGCTGGATGATCGCCTCGCCACCGTCGGTCTTGAGCTCGATCACCAAGTGGGTGTCGGGGAACGCCTCGAAGACCTCGTGCAGCGCGGCGTGACGGACCCCCTGCCCACGGAAGGAGGTCTCTCCCTCCTCATCGACCCACCCGTGGCCCGCGTCCAACGCCTGGAGCTCCTCCAGGGTCAGTTCGTTCACGGGCCCGGAGCCGTCCGTGGTGCGATCGACGGTGCCGTCATGGATGGTCACGATCTCGCCATCGGCGGTGACCTGCAGGTCCATCTCTAGGGTGTCGGCGCCCAACTCGAGCGCCGCCTCGAAGGCCTCCATCGTGTTCGGCGGGGCGTGCCCCTGCGCGCCGGCATGGGCGATGATCGAGACCTCGCGGTCGCCGAAGTGTGGGACCGGCTCGAGCGGCTCGGTCTGCGCCCACGCCGCAGCGATCACGCCCACGGCGACGATGGTGACCACCATCAACCACCGTCGCGCTCGGTTCGGCCGCCCCGCCTCGTCTCCCATGACCGGCAACGGTAGCGCTACTCAGCGATCTTCAGCCAGCGAGCGGCCGCAGGTCGGCGCGGTAGACCCGTTGGAGCTCCTGCCGGTTGGCAACACCCAGCAGGCGGTAGACCCGTGCGAGGTGGTTGTTGACCGTCCGCAGGGATAGGCCGAGTTCGCTCGCGATCGTCGGTCCGTTCTTGCCCCGCGCAACCGCCTGCGCAACCTCGGCTCGCCGTGGGCTCAGGACCACGGGAACGATGCCTTCGAGCACCGGGTTGCGGACATCCGTGCACGCTGCAGCGAGCCCTTGGGCGAGCGCGGTTGCTTCCGCTGCGCCGGTCAAGCGCGCAGCCTGAGCGGCCGACTCTGCAGCGACGAGGTAGCGACCTGCCGCAGCCAGATCCCTGGCCACCAACAGCAACTCCGGACCGTACTGGCCCGCCATAGCGACGGCATGTCGTCGGGCGGACGCAACCACCGGATGGTCTGGCAAAGCCGTGTCCTTCAGGCGCTCCATCGCTACCCGCGCATCGCCGAACCGAGCCGTGAGGTGCCACGCGAACACCGCATCGCGCAGACGCCCTTCCTCGACCGCCCGGTCACCGCATGTCAGGGCGGTCCGGGTGGCCTCGACCGGGCCGTGGTACTGCGCGGCGATGACGATGTCGACCAGTTCACAACGGAAGGCGATCGCGTTCGAGACCCGTGGCTCCTCGCCCAGTTCCTCGAGTCGGCGCTGGGCTTCGGTCGGGACGCCGCTGAGCGCGGCGACCAGAGCGAGGTCGGCGATCAGGCGCGGACGCAGACGGACAGGATCGGCGACATCGGTGAGGAGCAACGCCTGGACGAAGCGGCCACGGGCGGCATCCAGGTCACCTCCTGCCAGATGCAGCCGGCCGGCGACCGTCATCCACCAGGCCAGGATCGGATCCGGCCCATCGAGTGCCTGCTCCAACTCCTCGGACGCCGACACCAGGAGCTCCTGAGGGGGCCGAGGGTCCGCAGCCAACAGCGCGAGTCCACGCACGAGCTCCGAGGCGAGCGGCACCTCGTCGTTGCCCGAGCTCAGCTCGGCCACCACTGCCGCCGAGCGCTTGACCCCCGGTCGATCCAACCGCGCGGCTGCAGAGAAGGCGGTGGCGACCTCGGCGACCACCCGCGTCTCGACACCTGGTGACCGATGGCCCGAGTGGCGAGCGCAGCGATCGATCGGAGGGTGGTCGTCCCCACCTCCACGTGAACCCCGAGCGCGATCGGATGCCCTCGGGTCTCCATCGAACGCATGCAGCAGAGCGGAGTAGGCGCGCAACTGCGCCGTCGATGGACTCGGGGTGACGTCGTCGACGGTCTCCTCCAGGGCGCGGGCGGCCAGGCCCCAGCGGCCGTGCCCGATGGCCTGTCGATGAGCCTGCGCGAGGGAGACCCGCGCCCGATCGAGCCGCCCATCGTCACGAGCGTCGACCTCGACCGCCTCAGCGCGCTCCACCTGGTGGTGGGCGGTCAACGTGACCGCGTGCATCAACAGCCCCTGGCCCCGATCGCCCACCTCGACGGCCCGTGCCGCGAGTGCTTCGGCCAGCACCGTGTCGCTCCTCGCGTACGCGACCGCAGCAGCTGCCTCGTAGCGCGCCGCGGTCCAGCCTCCGACCTCCAGGCGCCACCGCGCCTGACGCAGCACCACCTCCTGCTGATCGTCACCGCAACCCTCAACGGCGTCGGCCAGCCGGCGGAGCAGGCGGAGCCGATGCCCATCGGCCAACCGGGAGAGGACGGCCTCACGGCGAACCGGGTCGGCGATCACCACCTGCTGATCCCGCCCACGACGCCGGAACCGGGCCCACCCCAGGGCCTCCAGTTCGCGGACGTGCCGCGGATCGAGGACCGCCCCAGCTGCCCTGATCGTCATGGGCGACCCCAGCGCCAGCAGGCACGCCTCTTCTCGCAGCTCGAGAGGGAGTTCCCCGAGGCGCGCGGTAGCCAGAGCGACGAGTCGTCGGGTCGGCAGCGGCGCGGTCATCCTCCAGGCCTCGGCTCCCCGCTCGAGGCACCCGGTCTCCTTCGCATCGAGGACGACCTCGGTGACCGCATCCAGGTCGTCGCCCGTCAACCGGCCGACCTCACGGACGATCCGTGGATCGACCAATCCCCCGAGGATCTCCGAGACGCGCGCGGCGACGGCCAGCAGACCCGGTCGCCCCCGACCGTGTCCGCTGCCCCGACCGTCGCTGTGCGCGTCTCGGAGAGATGACCGACCCCCTGCTTGCCCCTCCGGCCACACCCCTACGTACGCCCCTACCCCTGTTGCCCCTACTGCCCCTGGTACCCCTGCCCCTTGCGCTGACGGGGTACGCGGCCCCTGCCCCTTGGACCGGCTACCGATCGTGGTGCCCCCACGATCGGAGGACCGGCCCTCCGCCGTACCCGCTGCCATCACGTACCTCCTCGGGCGGTCGGAGGCCCCCTGCCCTTCCTGCACGTCCCGATCCGCACGACAGATGATGGTCATGGAGGTTTCAGCGACCTTTCGCCCGCCTTGCAGAAGGGGTCGGACAGGCTCAGAAACGGCGTACACTGCCCGAACCGACCGTCGCCGACGACGAAGGGAAGGGCGATCGCAACACCGATGAACGGCCCGAGACCTTCGTCGACGACGCCACCCGTCGTGGAGTCGCACCTTCCCCACCTCCTCTCAGCTGAGCGATCGCTCATCACCCTCACCGCCGCCGCAGGCTGGGGCAAGACCACCGTCGTCGATCACGCGACGAGGTCACGCCAACGACGCTGGGTCACCCTCGACGATGGCCACCGAGATCCGGCAGCCCTGGAGGACGTGTTGGCCCCGCTCTCGGCCTCCAGCGACGTCGAGGTGGTGGTCCTGGACGACGCACACGTGCTCGCGGGCAGCGAGTCGATGACGGTGCTCGAGCAACTGGCCAACGCGGACAGCTCGCGGCCCCAGTTGGTGGTGCTCTCGCGCACGGACCTGGGTCTGGTCGACGCCGAGCGCCGCGCCACGGGTTCGGTGCTGGAACTTGACGCGCAGAGCCTGGCGATGAGCCTCGACGACGTCGCGAGGCTCGTCGAGCAACAGCTCACCCGCGACCGTGCGCTCGCGGCCCGGATCCTGGACGCGACCGGAGGCTGGCCGGCACTGGTCCGCCTCCTGATCGAGGCGGTCCGCCACCTCGATGCGGATGCACGGTCCGCAGCCGTGGACGCAGCCTGCGCCCCGACGGGTCCGGCCGGCAACTACCTCGACACCGTCGTGCTCGCTCGTGAGTCGGACGAGGCGCGGAGGGTGCTGGCACGGGTCGCCTTGCTCGGTCGCGCCTACCGACCGCTGCTGTCCCGAGCGGACCCACAGCTGGTCGACGACCTCCTCGCCCGGGGTTTGCTCCGGACCGACCCGACGGCGAGCGATCACCTGCGCCTCGTCCCGGCGGTGCAACACCTGGTGGATGAGCAGCTGCGCGCCGACGATGGATCCTCCAGCGAGTTGGTGGATGAGCTCGCTGCCTCGCTGCTGGCTCAGCCGGACCTTCCACGGGCGTTGGTGCTGTTGGCTCGCCGTGGTCGCTCGGCTCAGGTCGCCGAGCTGCTGGAGCAGCATGGTCATCTGCTGCTCCGTCAGGGACACCTCCGGGTGATCGACGAGGCGGCCGAAGCGCTCGACCCGGAGCACCTGACCCCAGACCTGCAGAGGCTCCACGCCGAGGCGCTCGCCTTCTCCGGGGACTGGGTCC
>SKNK01000526.1 GCA_007120565.1 Nitriliruptoraceae bacterium
AACATGGCGACCGTCGAGGTCGATGGGCGTATCGCCATCATCGACGTCGGGGTGCTCTTCCCGGATGCGGAACACCTGGGCGTCGACCTGATCCTGCCGGACTGGTCGTGGCTGATGGAGCGCGGCGACGACATCCACTGCGTCCTGCTCACCCACGGCCACCTCGACCACATCGGGGCTCTGCCGTACCTGCTGCGCGATCTCGACCGGTCCCTGAAGGTCTACGGCACACGGTTGACCCTGGCCTTCGTCGAAGCGGTCCTCGAGGAGTGGCCGGATCTGCCTCAGCCGGAACTCATCGAGGTCGAACCCGGCGACGTCGTCGAGGACGCGCCCTTCGCCTTCGAGGCCGTCCAGGTCAGCCATTCGATCCCGGACGGTGTCGCGTACGCGTTGCGGACCCCGCACGGCATGATCGTGCACACGGGGGACTTCAAACTCGATCAGAGCCCGATCGATGGCCGACCCACCGATCTGGCCCACTTCGCGCGTCTGGGTGACGAGGGGATCGACCTGTTGCTCGCGGACTCCACCGGCGCCGACACCCCCGGACACGTGCCCCCGGAGCGCACCGTCGGGGACAACATCCGCCAGTTGGTGACCGATGCCGATGGCCTGATCGTGGTCGCGTCCTTCGCCTCCCACGTCCACCGCATCCAGCAGGTACTCGACGCGGCCATGGCGGTCGGTCGTCGCCCGGTGTTCGTCGGCCGCTCGATGGTGCGCAACATGGCGATCGCCGAGGAACTCGGCTACCTCGACTTCGACGCGAGCCGTGCGGTCGAACCCAAGGACGTCGACCGCTACGACCGCAGCGAGTTGATCGTCGTGTCCACCGGGTCCCAGGGTGAGCCATTCAGCGCGCTGTCGCTGATGGCCGCCGGTGACCACCGCAGTCTGGAGGTCGGGGAGGGTGATCTGGTGATCCTCGCCTCGAGCCTGATCCCTGGTAACGAGCACGCGGTGTTCCGCTCCATCAACAACCTGTCGCGTCGTGGATGCACGGTCGTGCACAAGGGCGTCGCGCCGGTGCACGTCTCGGGGCACGCCAGCCGTGATGACCTGATCCTGTTCCACAACATCCTCGAGCCGGAGTACGTGATCCCCGTCCACGGGGAACACCGGCACCTGCGTGCCCACGCCGAGATCGCCACCTTGACCGGCTGCCTCGACGAGCACGTCCTGATCTGCGAGGACGGCAACACCGTGATGCTCGAAGACGGTCACATCCGGTTCGGTGAGGACGTGCCGACGAGCCACGTCTACATCGACGGTCTGCTCGACGACGTTGGCCCCGCGCTGCTGCGTGATCGCAAGCGGATCGGCGAGGACGGCATCTGCGTCTGCTTCGTGACGGTCAACACCCACGATCGCGAGCAGGTCGGCGAGACGATCGTGACCCAGAAGGGCGTGGTGTTCCAGGAGGAGGCCGAGGACATCCTCGAGGCAGCACGTAAGGCCGTCGACCTGGAGCTCGACGGGGCATCGCGAGAGACCTTCGCGGACGTCCAGGCGGTCCAGCGACGCGTGGTGCAGGCACTCGGGCGGTTCTGGCGGTCCGAGACCGGCCGCCGACCCTTCATCCTGCCGGTGATCCAGGACCTCTGACACCGCCGTTGCGCTTGGTCGGGCAGTCGGAGGTGTCTGCCGCGGCCGTTGCGCTGCCATGGTCATGGTCGTGGGCACCTGCCAGGACCCCAGGATCGATGGCGAGGAAGCGCTCGAGCGTCGCTTCGGTGGTGCCGTCCAGGGGCGGGAGTCCGTCGGCCGGGTGATCGCGATGGTCGTGGGCGTGGTTGCTGCTCGCGGCCGACGTCGGCGTTGTCGGAACCAGCGCGAAGGTGGACGCGGTCGCTCCCGTCGCGAGCAGGAGCACCACGAACGAGGAGAAGTCGAGCCTGCGGAGTGGGCGCATGCGTGGCCTCCTTCAGTCATCGACGCGCTCGGCGTAGACGATGATGTTGTCCCGGTAGCTGCGGACATCGCGATCGAAAGCGCCGCCGCAGGTCACCAGCCGCAACTCCGAACCCGCCGTCCCGGCGTAGACGCGCTCGGTCGGGAAGGCGTCCTTCGGGTGCTGCTCCAGTTCGCGCACGGCGAAGGTGACGACCTCGCCGTCCTGGCCATGGACCTCGATGTGGTCGCCGGGGGAGAGTTCAGCCAGGCGGAAGAACACGGCGGGACCCGTCTGATCATCGACGTGCCCGGCGATCAGCGCGGGCCCGACGCGTCCCGGGCGAGGTCCGTGTCGGAACCAGCCCGCCTGCGCGAAGTCGGTCGGCACCTCCATCGTGCCGTCCTCACGCGAACCGAGTTCGATGACGTCGGCGTCCACGCCGATCGCGGGGATCACGACACGTTCGGGGAGGACCCCGTTGGGGAGTCCGGCGGCGGCCTCGCCCGCGGCGAAGGTCGACGGGTCGGTGGCCTGCATCGTCGCGAGGAGGTCGGTCGAGGTCCCCGGTGTCGGCAGGTCGGCGACCTGCTCGGATCCGGCCGAACCCTCCCGAGCTACCTCGGTGTCTTCGGCGTTCGAGTCGTTGGATGCGCTCGGGTCGTCGGGGGTGGTGACGGGGGCCGGAGCCGGCTCGGCTCCGGCCCTCGTCCGCTCAGGATCGCCCGCGCAGCTGATCGCGAGCAGCGCGACCAGGACGACCCACACACCCATCGGAGGACGGTGACGTGTCACGGGCTTCCCTTCACGGCTCGGAGGAACGTGCGGTCTCAGGCAACCTCACCCGCACGGCGGCGACGCGTGATCCCGAAGGCTGCGAGGCCTCCGAGCGCGAGCGCACCTGCGAGCAGGGCGGAGTTGGACGAGTCCGTGGCCGTGCCGCCAGCGCCGGTGTCGATCCCGCCCGATGCCGCGGCGACGATCTGGCCACAGGCCGCAGGTGCGGTGGCTTCGATCGGCAGGTCCTCGTTCAGCGAGCTCGGGATCTGGTTGCCGTCCCCGTCCTCGACCGGTCCGATCTCACCATCGCCGTTGAGGTCCGTTGCGTGGACCACGAGGTGGAGCGAGCTGAGGTCGTTCGCGACGTCCTCCGGCAGCTCGATCGTCCGCTGGTAGTCGAGGGTCGCCGAGGTTGGGAAGCGCTCGACGGCGAGGGCGCTGTCGGGGCTCGTGTCACCTTCGGTGGTCAGTGAAGCGGCGACGCCGCCGTAGAAAGCTGCGCCGTCGATGACACTGAGGATCGGGGTGCCATCGGCCATCGTCTGGCTGGCGAGGTCGTCGAAGCCGTCCTCACCCGGGTTCATCGCCGGGGGACAGACGTTGTCGCCACCCGGTTCCCCGTGGATGTGGATCGCGTGCGGGAACCCGTCGAAGAAGCCGTCTCCGGTCAGGGTGATCTCTGCCATGTTGCCGTCGAGGGTGATCTGGGCCTCCGCGCTGCCACCGCTGTTGTTCGCCTGGCGAAGCTCGGCGGTGAAGTCGGTTGAACCGCTGGACTGAGCGAACGCGGCTGCGGGTAGTGCGAGCGCGACCAGGGCCGCGGAGGTGACGGTCATGAACCTTCTCATGGAGTTGCTCCTCAAGGGGGGTTGTGGGCCTACAACCGGTGTTCGCCCACCTGTTGGGTGAGGTTCGTTCGTGGCTGCGACCGTGCGCCGAGAGCGTCGCCGTGCCCGTCATCCGGTCGTTGGCGAACCCTTGGGCGCGTGCCTCCGAACGCGCGCGGGCCGAGGCTCGGGCCAGAGATGTAGTTCCACCCCTGTGGCCCCGCGTTACGCTGCTGACCCTGAGTTGGATCCGACGAAGGCGCGTTCGCGTGGCCACCAAGAAGTCCACTGCTGCGACCCGTGGAGGTCGTTCGGGCGCTGGTGCCTCGGGGAGCGGCGCGGACAAGCGTTCGGCGGCGAAGAAGACGGCCAAGAAGGCGGCGAAGAAGACCGCGAAGAAGTCGTCGGGATCGGCCTCGGGTGCAGCTTCCAAGGCGGGGACCCGCTCGAGCTCGGGAACCCCACGGGCGTCGGGGAGCGGTGGGGGTCGCGGCCGCCGCAGGGGACCGATCGGTCGACTCGGAGGGTTCTTCGGCGAGCACCTGAGCGCTCAACGCCAGGACGTCGGCGGCATCGCGTTGTTGCTGCTTGGGGTGCTCTTCGGTCTCGGCACCTACGCGGATGCCGCTGGCCCGGTCGGTGAGTTCCTGCAGGCGGTCGCGCTCGGGCTGTTCGGCCTCGTCGGCTACGCGGTACCGGTGATGCTGGCGTGGCTCGGGGTGTTGATCGTCATCGGTCGGCCGAGTCCGGAGATCGGACGCATCATCGTCGGATCGATCCTGGTGCTGGCCGGACTGCTGGGGTCGATCCACCTCTTGGCCGGATCGCCGCAGCTCGGTGATGGGGTTCGGGAACTGTGGACGGCCGGCGGGATGGTCGGGTTGGGGATCGCCACGCCCCTGGAGTGGGCGCTGTCGATCTGGGGCGCGTCGGCCGTGCTGGTCGCGGTCATCGGGCTCGGGATGCTGATCGTCACGCGAACCCCCTTCTCCGCTGTCATCGAGTCGGTGAAGCGGATGTTCCGACCCTCCGCAGATGATGCGATCGTGGTCGACGACGAGGCCGACGCCGCGAGTCGCGCGCGAGGCACCGCACCTTCGCGGGAGGATGAGCCAACGGATGTCGTCGGTCGCACGCGGATCCGTGCGACGTTGGCGAACAAGGAAGCCACACAGCCAAGCTTCGAGGACCTCCCGCCTCCGGAGGAGCCACCCGACGAGGTTGTCGGGGGACCTGGCGAGCCCATGACCGGGGACGCGGCCACCGACGGGGCCGCGGGGCCGCCGACCGACGCGGCCGCACCGCCGAAGGGGGCACCCAAGAAGGCCCGCAAGGTCGCCCCGGTCCGGTCGTGGGAGGACTACCAGCTCCCGTCGCTGGATCTGCTCTCCGCCGGCAAGCTGCAGGGGCGCGAGTCCTCTCGCAC
>SKNK01000066.1 GCA_007120565.1 Nitriliruptoraceae bacterium
ATCGAACTGGCTCCGATCATGGAACGTGTGGGACAGCTCGATCTGGTCGTCGTCTCTCCGAACGACCCCGAGGCCATGGTCCGCCACACCACCGAGTGCCGGACCCTGGGCCTGTCCTTCATGGCGGACCCAGGGCAACAGTTGGCTCGCATGGAAGGCCCCCAGATCCGCAAGCTGGTCGACGGGGCACGGTTCCTGATCACCAACGACTACGAGCGCGCCCTACTCGAGTCCAAGACCGGCTGGTCCAGCGCCGAGGTCCTCAGTCGCGTCGACACCCGTATCACGACCTTGGGGGCCAAGGGGTGCGTCATCGAGACCCACGCGGAGGGGGTCGTCGCTGAGGTCGGTGCTGCTCCGGAGGAACTCCGCGCTGACCCGACCGGTGTCGGGGATGCGTTCCGCGCAGGGTTCCTGGCGGGCATCTCGTGGGGGTTGACCCTGGAACGTGCCGCTCAGATCGGGTCGATGGTCGCCACCTACGTGCTCGAGCACGTCGGCACGCAGGAGTACGACATCGACCCGACGGGCTTCATCGAGCGCATCGCTTCGGTCTACGGCGATGATGCGGCGAGCGAGGTCCGGACCTTCCTGCCCAAGGAGCCGTGACCCCGGTCAACGTGCCAGGCGTTCGGCGACCCAGTCGACACAGGCGGTGTAGGCCCGCAGATCCTCGGTATCGATCGCCGGGAACATCGCGATCCGCAGCTGGTTGCGGCCGAGCTTGCGATAGCCGTCGGTGTCGACGATGCCGTTCGCTCGCAGGGTGGCGTTGACCTCATCGGCGTTGACCTGCTCATCGAGATCGATGGTGGCGACCATCCTCGACCGCGCCGAAGGGTCACGCACGAAGGGGGCTGCCCAGGAGCGGTCCGCGGCCCAGCCGTAGATGACCTCCGCCTTCTCCCGCTGGTGTGCGACCACGCCGTCGAGATCGCCGAAACGCCCCAGCATCCAGTCGACCTGCTCGGCCGCCAGGATCAACGTCGCCACGGACGGCGTGTTGTAGGTCTGGTTCTTGCGGCTGTTGTCCAGAGCGGTCGTCAGATCCAGGAACGTCGGGATGTAGCGATCCGAGGCGGCGATGCGGCCGAACCGTTCAGCGGCATCAGGCGAGACGAACGCGACGGTGAGCCCACCGTCGGAAGCAAAGCCCTTCTGCAGGCTGAAGTAGTAGACGTCGGTGTCCGCAAGGTCGACCGGGAGACCACCCGCCCCAGAGGTCGCGTCCACGGCGACCAGGGCGTCGTCGACCCGGGCGATGTCCTGGGCGACGCCGGTCGAGGTCTCGTTGTGGGTCAACGCCTGGACGTCGCACCCAGGTGCCGCCGACAGCTCGGGCCGTGTTCCCGGTTCCGCGTCGACGACGTCCGGATCGTCGAGCCAGGGCGCCTTCGCGGTCACGGCGGTGAACTTCCCGCTGAACTCACCGAACCGGTAGTGCCGGGAACGCCGCTCCACGAACCCGAAGGCCAACGACTCCCAGAACGCGGTCGCGCCCCCGACGGTCAGCAGCACGTCGTAGCCCGCAGGCGAACGGAACAGCGCGCGGAGTCCGTCTTGAAGGCGGGCCACCTGGTTCCTGACCGGATCCTTGCGGTGAGAGGTGCCCAGTACCCCGTCGCCGATACGCGCGAGCTCGGCCAAGGCCTCCGGACGGACCTTGCTCGGGCCGGAACCGAACCGGCCATCGCGGGGGTGGAGATCGCTTGGGATGGTCAGGTCGGGCACCGCACTACCTCGGTTCGGGGGTCAGGAGCGAAGCATCTCTGCGACGTTCCTGCCACATCCGAGGGCTGTCCCGACATGAAGGACGGTGTCGGCATCGCGCTACGCTCGCTACGACCCCTGTTCACGAGCAACGAGAGTCCTGTGCCCATCGCCCGACGCATCAGCGACATGGAGGAATCCCCGACCCTGGCCGTGACCGCCAAGGCCAACGCCTTGAAGGTGGCCGGAGAGTCGGTGATCGGGTTCGGTGCGGGTGAGCCAGACTTCGCTACGCCCGACAACATCGTCCAGGCTGCGGTGCGGGCGGCCCAGGACCCGGCAAGCCACCGCTACTCAGCGGCGGCCGGGCTCCCTGCGCTACGCGAAGCCATCGCGGTGACCGCTTCGCAGACCTCGGGCCAGACCATCGATCCTGCCCAGGTCGTGGTCACCAACGGTGGCAAGCACGCGCTGTACAACGTCTTCATGGCCCTGGTCGATCCCGGTGACGAGGTCATCGTCCCGGCGCCCTACTGGGTCAGCTACCCCGAGCAGATCCGCCTCGCCGGAGGCACGCCGGTTGCGGTCTCCACCTCCAAGGAGACCGGGTTCCGAGCCACCATCGAACAGTTGGAGGCTGCCCGTACGCCGAGCACGAAGGCGTTGGTCTTCGTCTCGCCGTCGAACCCCACCGGTGCGGTCTACCCACGCGACGAGGTCGAGGCCATCGGCGCGTGGGCGACCGAACACGGCATCTGGGTCGTCACCGACGAGATCTACGACCACCTCGTGTACGGCGACGCCGTCGCCACGTCGCTGCCTGCCGTTGTGCCGGACGCGGCGGAGCGCACGATCATCGTCAACGGGGTCGCCAAGACCTATGCGATGACCGGGTGGCGGGTCGGCTGGTCGGTCTCTCCGCCAGCCATGGCTAAGGGCCAGGGCAAGCTGCAGAGCCAACTCTGCTCCAACGTCTGCAACGTGGCACAACTCGCGGCGTTGGAGGCCCTGACCGGTCCACAGGACGCCCTGATCTCCATGCGCGAGGCGTTCGATCGCCGCCGACGCCTGGCCGTCGAGCACCTCTCCGCGATCCCCGGGGTCGAGGTAGTGGAGCCGGAGGGCGCGTTCTACGTCTTCCCGTCCTTCGAAGGCGTCCTCGGTCGTGACATCGCCGGTCGGCGCATCGACACGACGCTCGACCTCGCCGAGGTGCTCCTCGATGAGGCCAAGGTGGCCATCGTCCCGGGTGAGGCCTTCGGGACCCCCGGCTACGCGCGGTTGTCCTACGCCCTCGGCGACGATGACCTGGTCGAAGGCATCGGGCGCATCGGCGAGGTGCTCGCCGCCTGACCAAGGGCCAACCTACGACGACCGCCGGCGACCTGAAGGTCGCCGGCGGTTCCACGTGTCAAGGATCCGAGCCTCACTCCTCGGTGGGCAGGTCCAGATCCGGGCAGTCGGTGCGCTCGGGGGTGTTCGCGACCAACTCCGGCAGCAGTTCCGGCGTCGCAACCCCGCCCATCTCGCGAAGCAGTTCCCGATCGACGCAGACGATGTCCAGGCTCTTCGCGCGGGCATCGACCCCTGGGACGTCGGTCTCGAACCGGTTGACCGCCACCCAGACCCCCGTGGACCGCTCGGAGATCATCACGTGGATCTCGGGTCGGATGTCGGTGTCGAAGTCCTCGGCAGCGATCGCTCGGGCGTCGAACTGCGCCTGCACATCGGCCGGCCCTGAAGCGTCCAGCAGGACCGTGTACCCCAGCAGCAGCCGTTGTTGCCCCCGCAGGATCATGCGTAGGCCGGACTCGATCCGCCCTCGCAGTTCATCCGCATCGGTGGCGACGTCCTGGTCGTCGGTCGCGTCCAAGGGGAAGGCGAGATCGTGGCTATCGGCCATCGCCAGTTCCTCGGTGCCATGCCAGAGGTCGAGCCAACCTCGTGCGACCAAGGCCACGGCATCGGCGTACTCACCCTGCGCGTCGTCAGCATCGATGAACAACGACCGCAGATCAGCTTCCAAGGTGTCGAGGACCGCGTTGACCCCGGCCGGATCGCCTTCGAGACTGCCCCAGGTCTCATCCTCGGAGATCACGACGTCGGTCGGCACCAGCGTCTGAGGCAGCTCGGCCTCCAACTCCCCGAGTCGCTCGATGAGCTCATCCTCGGCTGCGCTGGTGGTTGGCGGCTCCTCGTCCTGCTGGGCCACCGCTCCTCCGACACCGAGCGCTGCTACCGCAACGGCAGCACACGCGCTCAGAGCGAGTACGGCTTTGCGCCTCGACCCCACCTCGTCCTCCTCATGACCTCAGGGTCCGGACAGCCGTCCGGACATGTCGCCCCGGGTATCGGCAGGTCGGACCGTGAACTCGAGCCCCGATCCTGACCTGCTGCGCCCCAAGGAACAGCAAGCACAGTTGCCACGCTACGCGACTTCGTGCTCGGTGGAAAGCCCGTCCAACAGCACATCGCCCGTCCGGTCCTGGACGAGCGCTCAGCGCTCACGGGGTCCGGTGGGTCGGTCCTCGGTTGCCTTGGGCGTCGCCACGCGTCACGCGCGCCGGAGCCTGGCCGGTCGGGCCGCCATCTGGCGTGACCGACCAGGCGACCAGCACCTCGCGCTAGTACCGGTAGGTGTCGTCCTTGTAGGGACCCCCAACGTCGACGCCGAGGTAGTCCGCCTGCGCCGGGGTCAGCTCGGTCAGCTGCGCACCGATCTTCTCGAGGTGGAGGCGAGCGACCTCCTCATCGAGATGTTTCGGCAGCACGTAGACCTCGTGCTTGTAGTCCTCGTTGTTGTTCCACAGCTCGAGCTGAGCCAACACCTGGTTGGTGAACGAGGTCGACATGACGAACGAGCTGTGGCCCGTAGCGTTCCCGAGGTTGACCAAGCGACCTTCGGCCAACAGGATGACCGACCGGTCGTTCGGCAGGTGCACGAGATCGACCTGGGGCTTGATGTTGGTCCAGGGGTACTCGCGGAGTCCGGCCGTATCGATCTCGGTATCGAAGTGACCGATGTTGCACAGGATCGCGTGGTCCTTCATCGACAGGACGTGGTCGCGAGTCACGACCGCCATGTTGCCGGTGGCGGTCACCACGATGTCGGCCTCACCGATGATGTCGTCCATCAGCACGACCCGGAAGCCCTCCATGGTGGCCTGAAGCGCGTTGATCGGATCGACCTCGGTGATGTAGACGGTCGCGCCCATG
>SKNK01000111.1 GCA_007120565.1 Nitriliruptoraceae bacterium
CCTCGAGAAGATCGCGCTGCGGGCCCTCTACGGGGCCAACCAGCACCAGATCGCCGCGACCGCCTCGGCGGTGCCCGAGTCGTCACCACCGCCGTTCATCGCCAGCTTCGCCGAGGTGGCCGTCGACACCGACACCGGTCGCATCCGCGTCCTCGACTACGTCGTTGCCGCGGACTGTGGTACGGCGCTGAACCCGAAGCTCGCGGAGGGTCAGGTCGAAGGCGCGGTCGCCAACGGGATCGGCTACGCGCTCGCAGAGGACCTCGCGATCGATGAACGTGGCCGGCCCCGGGGCATCGACTTCGGCCGGTACAAGATCCCCGCCCCCCGGGATCTCCCACGGATCCACACCATCCTCGTCGACTCCTACGAGCCGACCGGGCCGATGGGAGCCAAGTCCATCTCGGAGATCGGGATCAACGCTCCCCTACCCACCATCGCCAACGCCGTGCACGACGCCACCGGGATCTGGCTCACCGAGAGCCCGTTCACCGCCGAGCGAGTGTGGGCGGCGCTACAGAAGGAGGATGAGTACGGGAACAGCTAGGCGTGCTCATCCGCTGGTCCACACGCCAAGAAAGACGGAGGCGACCCATGAGTGCAGAGACCCCCACGACGGATGCTCGTGAGGAACCCGTCCCCACATCAGCTGTGGACCGGTTCTTCCACCTGACCGAGAACAAGACCGACGTCCGGACCGAGGTGATCGCGGGGGTCACGACCTTCCTTGCGATGGCCTACATCATCTTCGTCAACCCCATGATCCTCGGCGAGACCGGGATGGACATGGGAGCGATCTTCGTTGCGACCTGCGTCGCCGCTGCCCTTGGCACCGCGATCATGGGCCTGTGGGCCCGCTACCCGATCGCGCAGGCTCCGGGGATGGGACTCAACGCCTTCTTCGCCTTCACCGTCGTCCTCGGACTCGGGGTCCCCTGGGAGGTGGCTCTGGCGGGCACGTTCGCGTCGGGCTTCCTGTTCTTCCTACTGGCGGTCACTGGTGTCCGCGAGATGATCGTCAACGCGATCCCCATGCACATGAAGTTGGCGGTTGGCGCCGGGATCGGCTTGTTCATCGCCTTCATCGGGCTGAAGAACGCCGGGATCGTCGAGGCGTACGAGGCGACCGCGGTCACGATGGGGGACCTCACCAGAGGGCCGACCGTGCTGGCGATCTTCGGGTTGCTCGTCACCGCGATCATGCTGATCCGCGGTCTGAAGGGTGCGGTCTTCTACGGGATCATCGTCACGGCCATCGTCGGCATCCTGTTCAACCTGATCGACCTGCCCAGTGCGGTCGTCGGGTCCATCCCGAGCGTCGGACCGACCTTCGGCCAGGCGCTGATGAACTTCCCGGAGCTGTTGACGGCACAGATGCTGATCGTGGTGTTGACGATGCTGTTCGTCGACCTGTTCGACACGACCGGCACGCTGATCGCCGTGGCCAACCAGGCCGGGTTCCTGGACTCCGAGGGCAAGCTGCCTCGTGCCAACCGGGCGCTGATCTCCGACTCGGTCGCCACGATGGGTGGCGCCGTGATGGGGACCTCGACCACGACCTCCTACATCGAGTCGGCAGCCGGTGTTGGGGCTGGAGGACGAACGGGGTTGACCTCCGTGGTGACCTCCGGGCTGTTCCTGCTGGCCCTGCCGTTCTCGCCGTTGCTTGCTGTGGTGACCGCTGAGGTGACCGCCGCTGCACTGATCGTCGTCGGCGTGATGATGGCCAAGGGGCTCGGACAGATCGAGTGGGGCAAGATGGAGTACGCCATCCCCGCCTTCGCCACCGTCATCATGATGCCCTTGACCTACTCGATCGCCAACGGCATCGCCATCGGGCTGTTCCTGCACGTGGTGCTCATGGCCGCCAAGGGCCGGTACCGCGAGATCCACCCGATCATGTACGGCTTGGCCGTGGTCTTCCTGGCCTACTTCATCTGGTTCGCGGAATGACCACGATCACCGACGCACTGCGGCGCTTGCCGAAGGTGGAGCTCCACTGCCACGTCGAGGGGACCATGCGCCCCTCGACGGTGGTGGAGCTCGCCACCAGGAACGGCATCGCTCTACCGACGGACGATCCGACGCAGCTGTACCGCTACACGAGCCTGGACACGTTCCTGGACATCTTCTGGCTCGTGCAGTCGGTGCTCGGCGACGGTGACGACTGGGCGCGGCTCGCCTACGAGAGCGTCATCGATGGTGCCGAGCATGGGTTGGCCTACCGGGAGACGTTCTTCACCCCCGCCCGTCACCTCGACGCCGGACAGCGGCTCGGCGACATCGTGGCCGGGCTCGCGGAGGGGCTGGTCGCGGCCGAGGATGCCACCGGGGTCCGCGTGATGTTGATCGCCGACATCGATCGCGCCTACGGGCCGGGGCCGGGGCGGGAGCTGGTGGAACAGCTCGTCGAGCTGCGCCGCTCGGGTGCTCCGGGTACCGACCGGGTGCTTGGGGTCGGCATGGACTCGACCGAGCTGGGCGTGGATCCGACGGACTTCGCGTCGGCCTTCGATCTCGCAGGGCGGTCCGGCTTGCGGCGCACCTCGCATCAGGGAGAGGTCACGCCTCCGGACACGATCCGCGCGGGGATCGACGTGCTCGGGTGCGAACGCATCGATCACGGCTTGTCGCTGCTCGACGACGCAGAACTGACCAAGCGGTTCGCCGACGAACGCATCCCCCTGACCGTCTGCCCGAACTCCAACATCCGCATCGCCAACGCCTTCCCCCGTCTGGAGGAGCACCCGTACCCCCAGATGCGGGACGCTGGCCTGTTGGCGACGCTCAACACCGACGATCCCGCCATGACCGACCTGGATCTGACCTACGAGTACCACTCCGTGATGGAGGCGTTCGACTACACGTGGGACGACATGGTTGCGATCGCGCTCGAAGGCGTGGAGGGAAGCTGGCTCGATCCCGACGACGCTCGGGCACTGAAGGAGCGGATCACCGCCGAAGGCGACCGGTTACGACCGGTGGTGGACGTGGAAGGCTGAACCGGCCGGGGAGCACCAGCAGGAGCTCGGCGCCCCCGGCTTCGGCGTGCGCGCGGGTGGGCGTCCACGGATACCTTCGGCTATCAGGCCGCAGGGGTCGGCGCGATCCGCGCACCCCGCAGGTTCGCCGCCTCACCTCACCCACCCGGACACCGCTCGTGATGCGTCCTTCTCGCCTGGCCCCCGCCCGCCTCCTCGCCGGGGCCATGGCGGTCCTCCTCCTTGCCGTCGCTTGCACCACCGAGGGAACCGAAGACACCGGACCCGTTGAGCCGGGCTCGGAGACCGCGGAGTCGGCGGAGCCTTCGGAACCGGCGTTCGAGTTCGACGGTCCGCAAGAGGGCGTGCTCGTCAACGCGGCAGAGCTCGAACGCCTGTCCTTCTCGGTCATCGCCCTGGCAGACGGGGCCACGGTCGATCGGTTGGTCATCCTGGTCGACGGCGAGGACGTCACCGATGAGGCGGAAGGAAGCGGTGGCACGCTGACCTACTCCCCCGAGGATCTGCCCGATGGGGAACGCACGGTCGTGGTTGCCGAGGTGACACCCCCCGTGGACGGTGACGAGCAACCGGCGGAGGACCCCGAGGCGTCGGGCCAGGCGGAGAGCCCGATCGAGGATCAGGCCGGAGAGCCCGAGCTACTGCACACCTGGCGGTTCGAGGTCAAGGCCGAACCCCCGGCCGTTGAGCTCACGTCGCCGGACGGGACGGTCCCTCCCGAGGAGCCGGTCACGCTCGCGGGGAACACCGAACCGGGCGCGACCATCGCGGTGGGTGACGACGAGGTGACCGCCGACGACGACGGTGACTTCGAGCTGCAGTTCGACACGGACGCCAACGAGTTCACCATCCTGGTCACCGACGTGGCCGGGAACACGACCGAGGTCGTCGAGCGGGTCATCCGCGTGGCTTCTCGGGTCGAGATCGACGAGGTCCGTACCGTGCACGCGACCTTCTGGGCGTGGGCGACACCGTCGTTGCGCGAACCGATCGTGCAGATGATCGAGGACGGCCAGATCAACTCCCTGCAGCTCGATCTCAAGGACGAGGGTGGACACCTCGGCTACTCCTCAGAGGTCCCCCTCGCGCAGGAGATCGGTGCCGACCTCGGCCCTCTCGACCTCGAACAGGCCGTCGCCGACCTCCACGAGCGCGACATCGCCGTCATCGGCCGGATCGTCGCCTTCGCCGATCCCGCCCTGGCATCGTGGGCCTGGGAGAACGGTGAACGCGACTGGGTGATCCAGCTGCCGGATGGCAGCGACTACTACCGGGGTTCCTACGCCGGGTTCTCGAACTACACCCACGAGGACGTGATCGCCTACAACCTCGACATCGCCGAGGAGGCCGCCAGGGCCGGCGTCGATCACATCCTGTGGGACTACATCCGCCGACCCGAAGGGATGCAGAGCTACGTCGTCCCTGGGCTGGAGACCACGCCCGAGGAAGCCATCGTCGAGTTCACGCGTCTCGCCGACGAGCGGCTCGCGCCCTACGGCGTGCAGCACGCCGCATCGGTCTACGGGATCGCCGCCGACCGGCCGGAACAGATCGGCCAGGACATCCCAGGGATGGCCGAACATCTCGACTACGTCGCCCCCATGATCTACCCGTCGCACTGGGGCGTCGGCGAGTACGGCGTCGCCGACCCCAACCGGCAGCCCTACGACATCGTGCGCGCGACCCTGGAGGTCTGGGACGAGGCGACCGAGGGCAAGCGTGCGCGCGTGGTGCCGTGGCTGGAGGACACGCCCTACCGCGCCTGGGATCGTCCACACCAGGTCCGCGAGCAGATCCGGGGTGCGAAGGACCACGGGATCGACGAGTGGCTGATGTGGAACCCGGGTTCCACCTTCACGCCCGAGGCCTACGACCGCCGCGGCTGAGACGCGAGCCGACCGGGCTTCGGCCCGCCGCC
>SKNK01000254.1 GCA_007120565.1 Nitriliruptoraceae bacterium
ATCAGCGGTGGGCTACCAGCCGACGTTGTCGAACGAGATGGGCCAACTGCAGGAGCGGATCACCTCGACCAAGGGTCGTTCGATCACCTCGCTGCAGGCGGTGTACGTGCCGGCCGACGACATCACCGACCCCGCACCGCACACGGTGTTCGCCCACCTCGATGCACAGACGGTGCTGAGCCGTGATATCGCGTCGCTGGGTATCTACCCGGCCGTCGACCCGCTCGCGTCGAGCTCGCGGATCCTCGACCCTGCGGTGGTCGGCGAAGAGCACTACAACGTCGCCACCGGCGTCCAGGAGGTCCTGCAGCGCTACAAGGACCTGCAGGACATCATCGCCATCCTGGGTATCGATGAGCTCTCCGAGGAGGACAAGGTCATCGTCGCCCGGGCCCGGAAGGCGCAGCGGTTCTTCAGCCAGAACTTCTACGTCGCCGAACAGTTCACCGGTAACCCGGGTGTCTACGTGTCGGTGCAGGACACCATCGAGGGCTTCCGGGCGCTGATCGACGGCGACCTCGACGAGTACCCCGAGCAGGCCTTCCTGTACGCCGGTAACGCCGAGGACGTGCAGCGCAAGGCCGCGGAGATGAGCAGCTGATGGTCGCCACCATGCACGTCGAGGTGGTCTCCGCGGAGAGCCACGTGCTCTCCGCGGATGTCACCGAGCTGTACGCGCGCTCCATCGAGGGCGAGTTCGGCATCCTTCCGGGCCACCAGCCGGGACTGTTCGCCCTGGACATCGCCCCGGTGACGCTCAAGTACGAGGATGGCACCACGCAGCGGGTAGCCGTGCACCGCGGCACCCTGTTCGTCGACCAGGACAGCCAGATCATCCTGCTGGCCGACATCGCCGAGTTCGAGGCCGACATCGATGTCGAACGTGCGCGTAAGCGGCAGCAGGAGATGGAACGGCGGGTCGCTGAGGGGGACGACGACCCGGTGTTGAAGGCCTCCCTGGCCAAGCAGCACGTGCGGATGCAGGTCGCGGACAAGCCGGTCGAAGCCTGATCAACCCTCAGGCGAGGGTGCGCGGTCCGGGTCTGGGTGATCGCTCGCGTCCGCTCGCCCAGCACGTATGGGCGGTGGCCGTACTCTGCCCGCTCGAACGGTGTCGAGGTTCCTGAGGGGTGACGGACGCTCGGTAGTCTCCTGCGTATGAACGATGACGCCGCTGCGCGACTCCCGGACCCTTCCGACCTCTTCATCGTCCGAGGGGGAAACCCCCTACGTGGCACGGTCCGGCTCTCAGGAGCGAAGAACTCCGCCTTGAAGCTGATGGCGGCGTCCCTGCTCAGCGAAGGTCGAGTCGAGCTCCGTGCGGTCCCGCGGATCGCCGACGTGCCCGTGATGGCCGAGGTGCTCCGCGGGTTGGGGGTCAACGTCCAGCTCGATCCCGAGGCGGAGACCGCCACCTTGGAGGTCGACGGCGAACCCCGCTGGCACGCACCAGCCGATGCGGTCACGCGGATCCGAGCCTCGATCGCCTGCCTCGGTCCGCTCATCGGTCGGACAGGCCGGGCGCGCATGGCCATGCCCGGCGGTGATCGCATCGGCGCCCGGGCGATCGACCTCCACCTCCAGGGGCTGACCGCTATGGGAGCCTCGGTGATCCAGCATCCTGGTGAGGTCGAGGTCCACGCCAAGGATCTCCACGGCGCGATCGTGACGCTGGACTTCCCCTCGGTGGGGGCGACGGAGAACCTCATCATGGCGGCCGCTCGCGCCGACGGCACGACGGTGATCGAGAACGCTGCGCGCGAGCCGGAGATCCAGGACCTGTGTCGGATGCTGATAGCGATGGGTGGCTCCATCGATGGCATCGGCAGCCCGACCATCGAGATCGAGGGTGTCGATCGGTTATCGGGGGTGACCTGGGAGACCTGCCCGGACCGCATCGAGGCCGGCACCTACGCGATGGCTGCGGCGGTGACCGGTGGTGATGTGGTGATCGAGCGGGTCCGCCCGACCGAGCTCACCCTGCCGCTGATCAAGCTTCGCGCTGCCGGGGTCGTCGTCGAAGAAGGGGCGGACTCCCTGCGCATCAAGGCAGGCGATCTGGATGCCGCGGATGTCGTCACCTTGCCCTACCCGGGGTTCCCCACGGATCTGCAGCCGCAGATGATGGTCCTCCTGACCCAAGCGCAGGGGACCAGCCGCTGCACCGAGAACGTCTTCGAGTCACGCTTCTCCTTCGTGCAGGAACTCGCGCGGATGGGTGCCGACGTCGAGGTAGATGGGCACCACGCGTGGATCCGTGGTCCCTCTGCTCTCCATGGCACGACCCTCGCCGGGCTCGATGTCCGAGCCGGAGCTGCAGGAACGATGGCCGGACTGGTCGCCTCCGGTGAGACCATCGTCCGTGACGTGCACCATGTCGATCGCGGATACGCCGAGTTCGTCCCGCGCCTCCAGTCGCTCGGGGCCGACGTCGAGCGGGTGCCGGCTGGCGCCCGCGATGCCTGAGCCGGGCCCGTCGCCCGCCTCCCGGGTGAGGGAGGCGCCGGGGCCGACGTGGCACCCCATGGCGATCCTGAGGGTGTCCCTCGTGCTCACGCTGACGTGGGTGCTGCTGGGTGTCTCTGAGGCCCTCGCGGAGGAGACCCGCGATCTCAGCGGGCCCCTGCGCTTCGAGGTGGAGGACGGAGCGCGACTCGTGGTCGACGGCGATCGCCGCTATCTCGACACCCTCGAGTTGCGGGTCGGTGGATCGGGTACGGCGCTGATCAACGAGCTCAGCATGGACGACTACGTCGCCGGTATCGCGGAGATGCCCGCCACCTGGTCGATGGAAGCGCTGAAAGCTCAGGCCGTCGCAGCACGGACCTACGGGTGGTACGTGATGCGCACCAACGTCTACGAGACCTACGACATCTGTGCCACCGTGTCCTGTCAGGTCTTCCGCGGCGCCGATGTCACCACGGGGTCGAGCAGCGGGGATCGCTGGCGCGACGCTGTGGACCAGACCGCAGGTGAGGTCCTGATCGACGACGATGGCCTACCGGTGCTGGCACGCTACTTCTCTACCTCGGGGGGACGGACCTACGCCAACGAGGAGGTCTTCCCCTCGACGGGGGTCCACGATCACCTCGTCTCCATCGAGGACCCCTACGACGAGGTGTCTCCCTACCACCGCTGGACGGTTCGGTTCACCCGCGAGGAGTTCGAGGCGCTGGCCGTGCGCGGCGAACGCCTCTCGACCGTCCTTCCCATCGAGGACATCGAACGGCTCGGACCCGTCGACGATCCCCGCGCCATGATCCGTGTCACCGGCGCCTCCGGGGACACGGTGGAACTCGGCACGGGGGAGTTGCGTGACTTCCTGTCGCGCGTTGCGCCGGATCACTACCCCGAACGGTTCCCCCCGCTGCGCAACGATGGCCTCCGCCGGTTGCCCTCGACGGTGCCGACGGCGCGCTACGACATCCAGGTGACCGACGACGAGGTCGTGCTCGAAGGCGAGGGCTGGGGGCACGGGGTCGGCATGGGCCAGTACGGGGCGCGCGCCCGAGCGGACGAGGGCGCCAGCTACCTCGACATCCTCGTCGCGTACTACAACGGGCTCCAGCCGACGACGACAGGGGACCTCCCGGACCGCGTACGGGTGGGGATGAGCACCTCCGAACAGGTGACGATCGGTGCCGATGCTCCCATCCGCATCACCGCCGACGGTGAGGTGCTCGAGGAGGGTGCTCTCGGGACCTGGTTCGTCGCCCGTGAGGCGGACGGCTGGCGGCTGACCGCACCGGAAGGGCACGCCGATCCCCTACAGGTCACCTCAACGGAGGTCCGTGAGGGGCCACTGCCAGTGAGCGACGCGGTGACCGTCGCGGCCGAGGTCAACAAGCCGGTGCGGTTGTCGCTCGAGGTGCTCGACGAGGTCGGGGAGGTCGTGGTGGACCGCGACCTTGGCGTCGTCGATGCGGGTGAACAGGTCGCGGTTTGGCGTCTGGACGACGCAGAGGGTTCCCTGGTTGGTTCAGGCGACTACCGGATCGGGTTGATCGGTGAGGATCAGGCGGGGGAGCGCGATGGCACAGCCGTTGAGGTCTCGCTTCCCCTTGCGGCCGATGACCTCCCCTCCGCAGATGATCGCGGCCCTACCTCGTCCCGGAACCTCCTGCGCCTCGCGGCCGTCGTTGGCGGCCTGTTCTCGCTCCTCCTCGCCGCGATCCTGGTAACTCGGAGAACCCGATGACCGTCCCACCTCCTCCACCCCCGCCACCACCGGCTTCCCAACCGCCGCCTCCGCCGCCACCTCCGGCGCCGGAACCTCGCACAGGCTGGGCCGGTATGCGCAGTCTGCGGGACGAGGCCTCGCCGTACTCGGTGCTACTCGCGCTGATCGTCGTCGTCATCATGTCCGCGCCCAACCTGGTGTTCCTGGCGATCGGCGCCGCCGTGCAACCGACGGGGGAAGCCGCGCGTACGCCGAGTGACCCCGAGCTCATCTTCGGACTGATCGTCGCGCTGATTCTCCAGCTCATCATCTTCGTCGTCGCTCTGGTGCCGCTGATGATCCGGCGCAAGCTCGACCGGCGGCTGTTCGGCCCGACGCAACCGACCGGCTCGTGGTTGGCGTTGGGTTTCGGTGTGGTCGCGGGGATCGCCACGCTGTTCGCTGCCTACGGGGTCAACATCCTGCTGACGCTGCTCATCGGCATCGAGGATCCCGTCGAGCAGCAGCTGCTCCAGGACGCGTTGGCCGGGGGGATGACCCTGCTTCTCGCCGGGTTCATCGCGGTGGTCCTCGCGCCCATCGTGGAGGAGGTCGTGTTCCGCGGCATCCTGTTCCGAGCTCTGGGCGACCGCATCGGGGTCTGGTTGGCGGCGATCGTGTCCTCGGCGATCTTCGCGGTGATCCACATCGAGGTGGTGCTGAGTCAACCGGTGGCGCTCGGTGGTCTCTTCGCG
>SKNK01000376.1 GCA_007120565.1 Nitriliruptoraceae bacterium
ACGCGTTCCCCCACCATCCTCGACGGGACCCCGAGTGATCCGTCACCAGCGCCTGGACCAACCCGCTGTGGGTGACGTTGCTCACGTCAGTGGGAGTCCGACGTAGTTCTCTGCCATCTGGCGTCGAGCGGTCTCTGAATCGGCGAGCAACTGCAGCTCAGCGAGCTGGATCTGGCGGTCGAACCCGTCCTCCTGCCCCGGGAAACGGTGCATCGCGGTCGTCATCCACCACGAGAAGCGCACGGCGCGCCAGACCCGGCGCAGAGCGGTCTCGGAGTAGGCGTCTACGCCGGTGTTCGATCCGTCGCGAAGGTTCTCGGTGAGGGCACGTGCGAGGTAGAAGACGTCCGAGACCGCGAGGTTGAGACCCTTCGCTCCGGTCGGTGGCACGATGTGCGCAGCGTCGCCAGCGAGCATCAGGCGGCTGTAGCGCAGAGGTTCCGCGACGAAGCTGCGGAGCGGGGCGATGGACTTCTCGATCGAAGGGCCGGTTACGAGCCGATCCGCGGTGTCCTCGGGGAGCCTGGCACGCAACTCGTCCCAGAACCGGTCGTCCGACCAGTCCTCGACGGCGTCGTCGAGGGGACACTGGACGTAGTAGCGCGACAACATCGCGTGCCGCATCGAACACAGCGCGAACCCGCGATCGGAGTTGGCGTAGATCAGTTCATCGTTGACCGGTGGAGTCTCGGACAGGATGCCGAGCCACCCGAAGGGGTAGACCCGCTCGTAGGTGGTCAGGACGTCGTCGGGGATGCTCGTGCGGCTGACGCCGTGGAACCCGTCGCAGCCGATCACCCAGGTGGTGTCGACGCGGTGGGTCTGGCCATCCTTGGTGTAGGTGACCGACGGAGCCTCGGAGTTCACGTCATGGAGGGCGACATCCTCGGCCTCGAACACGATGCTGCCATCGCGCTCGGCGAGGGCGTCGTACAGGTCCTCTTGCACCTGGGTCTGGCCGTAGATCATGACGTTGCGGCCCGTCAGTTGCGCGAAGTCGACGTGCAACTGACCGCCTCCGTAGGCGAGGTAGGTGCCATCGTGGGCGAAGCCTTCGCGGTCCATGCGCTCACCGAGCCCGACCTCGCGCAGCAGGTCGGCCGTAGCCTGCTCGAGGACCCCGGCGCGGATGCGTGACAGCACGTAGTCGCGACTGCGGCGCTCCAGAACGATCGACTCGATGCCTTCGCGGTGGAGCAGGTGAGACAGCAGGCTCCCTGCCGGTCCGCCGCCGACGATCACGACCTGGGTTCGCATGGATGGCTCCTTGGGGTTCAGCTCAACTGGCTCGCGAGCACGTCGTCGATGGCGCGAGCCGTACTCAGCAGTTCGGGGATGAAGCGGGTCTGGAGTTGCTGCTTGGTCGTCCGGCTCACGTGCGTGGAGAGGTTGACCGCAGCCACGGTGCGACCACTCGAGTCGTGGAGCGGTGCGGCGATCGAACGCACCCCCACCTCGAGCTCCTGATCCACCAGCGCGAACCCGCGCTTGCGTACCTCCTCGAGCGCGACCATCAGGTCGTCGACGTTGCTCACCGTGCGAGGTGTTGGCTCGCTGCGGTCACTCTCCTCCCACACCGCGTGAACCTCGTCGTCCGGCAACGAGGCGAGGATCGCCCGACCGAGTGAGGTGCGGTACGCCGGGAAGCGTGAACCGAGCCCGATCGACACCGTCATGACCCGCTTGGCCGGCACCCGGGCGACGTAGACCACGTTCGGTCCGTCCAATACCCCGACCGAACTGGCCTCATGGATTCGCTCGCTGAGCGTCTCAAGGAACGGCAACGCCAGTTGGGGGAGACCGAAGGACGACAGGTACGCGTAGCCGAGGTCGAGGACGCGCGGGGTGAGACGGAACAGATCATCGCGACGCTGGACGTAGCCGAGCTCCTCAAGCGTGAGCAGGAGACGGCGAGCCGTTGCCCGGTTCAGCTCGGTCTCACGAGCGACCGCCGAGAGGGTCATCTCCGCCTGCCCACGCCCGAAGGCGCGGATCACGCGGAGGCCGCGCTCGAAGGAGCGGACCGATTCTCCCATCCCTACATCCCAGCGTCCGGACCGGCGCAGTTGACACCGATCACCCGTGATGGTTCGATCATGCTGATGTTCATCTAGTGAACGAAGGTTCGCTACGCGAACAGAAGCTACCATAGCTGTCGCAGCTGGCCAAGGCCTCGGTGATGCCGCCGCCGGCTTGGGTGCGCGAAGGTCGAGGCGAAGGGAGGAGTGCACGTGGGTGATGCACCGGACGAGGGCAACCGCGACGCGCGACGGGCCTTCGGCATGCAGGTCCGTCGGAGCGTGCTCGGCGACGAACACGTCGATGCTGCGGTCGCGAACACCACTCCCTGGGACGAAGCCTTCCAGGAGTACATCACCGGGTCGGCGTGGGCGGATGTCTGGGGACGCCCGGGACTCGCGAAGCCCGAGCGCAGCTTGGTGACCATCGCGCTGCTTGCGGCGCTCGGGCACGAACGTGAGCTCGAGATGCACCTGCGTGCGGCCCGTCGGACGGGAGCGCAACCGGAGGACATCGTCGAGGTGCTCCTGCACGTCGCCCTCTACGCCGGTGTTCCTGCGGCCAACGTCGCCTTCGGGGTCTTCAAGCGCGTGATGTCGGGAACGGATCAACCCGCTGGATCGGCGGGGGACGGAGAACGATCGTGACCACACCTACTGGCTACCGGCGTCGGGATCGCGATGCCTACCCGCCCTACGACCATCCGCCGTACGGCTCGACGCAGCTGCGTGCACCGAGCGAGGCGCCGTTGCAGCTCGAGCACACTCTCTCCGAGATCACCGGTCCCGGTCCGGCGCTCAGCGAGATCGCCGAGGAGGATGCCGACCTCACCCGCAACGCCGGCACCGGCGGAGAAGCCCTGGGTGAGCGCATCATCGTGACGGGGCAGGTCCTCGACGAGTACGGCACGCCACAGCCCAAGACCCTGGTCGAGGTGTGGCAATGCAACGCTGCGGGACGCTACATCCACGCCAAGGACCAGCATCCGGCTCCTCTCGACCCCAACTTCATCGGCGCAGGACGCTGTGTCACCGACGAGAGCGGCACCTACCGCTTCCTGACCATCAAGCCCGGCGCCTACCCCTGGAAGAACCATCCCAACGCCTGGCGTCCCGCTCACATCCACTTCTCACTCTTCGGGCCATCACAGGCGACCCGCCTGATCACCCAGATGTACTTCCCCGGGGACCCGCTGCATGAGCTCGATCCGATCATGGGATCGATCCCGCAGGAGCACTGGCCGCGGATGATCGCGACCTACGACCACGACATCACCCAGGAGGAGTGGGCACTCGGGTACCGGTGGGACATCGTCCTGCGTGGTCCTGAGGCGACCCCCTTCGAGGCTGGCGGGGCAGGAGCACTGGCATGAGCGGTCGACCACAGACCCCCTCGCAGACGATCGGTCCCTTCTTCCACGACGCGTTGATGCGCTACGGCGTCGACCAGATCGATCCCGACGCCGAGGCCGGCGCTCCCATCGTGGTGGTCGGATCGGTGCTCGATGGTGCCGGGGACATCGTCAGTGATGCGATGGTCGAGGTGTGGCAGGCCGACGGGAGTGGCCGGTACCGGCACCCCGCGGACGGTCGTGTCGGGGATGTGCCCTCGTCGTTCATCGGATTCGGACGGGTCGCCTCGACCGATGAGGGGACCTTCAGGGTCTCGACGGCGATGCCGGGCACCGTCCCTGGTCCGAACGGTTCGATCCAGGCCCCCCACCTCAGCCTCCAGATCTTCGCTCGGGGACTGCTCGACCGCCTCTGCACGCGCATCTACTTCCCTGATCTGGCCGAGAACGCGGCTGATCCGGTCCTCGGGCAGGTGCCGGAGGAGCGACGCGACACGCTGATCGCCCGACCTGAGGGGCAGGAGGACGGCGCGAGCATCTACCGGTTCGACGTCGTCCTGCAGGGTGAGGGCGAGACCGTCTTCTTCGACGTATGAGGACCTGCCGTGGCTGAGATCATCTCCCTGGAAGAGGCCATCGCGTCATCGGTTCACGATGGCGACGTGGTTACGATGGAAGGGTTCACGCACCTGATCCCCTTCGCTGCCGGTCACGAGGTGATCCGGCAGGGTCGTCGCGACCTCACGCTGATCCGGATGACCCCGGACCTGATCTACGACCAGTTGATCGGCGCAGGATGTGTCAAGAAGCTCGTGTTCTCGTGGGGAGGTAATCCTGGTGTGGGGTCCCTGCACCGCCTGCGGGACGCGGTGGAGCAGGGATGGCCACGTCCGATCGAGATCGAGGAACACAGCCACGCAGCGATGGCTAGTGCCTTCGACGCAGGTGCCGCCAACGTCCCGTTCGCGGTGCTCCGCGGGTACGCAGGGTCGGACCTGCGTGACGTCAACCCCAACATCAGCGAGGTGACCTGCCCGTTCACCGGTGAGGTTCTGGCCGCCGTACCGGCGATCAACCCCGACGTGAGCATCGTGCATGCGCAACGTGCCGATCGAGCTGGCAACGTGCTGTTCGAGGGCATCGTTGGTGTGCAGAAGGAAGCGGTCCTCGCGGCGAAGCGTTCGGTGGTCACCGTCGAGGAGATCGTCGACGATCTCGCGCCGCCGAGCCCGAACTCGGTCGTTCTCCCCGCGTGGGCCATCGACCAGGTCGCGGTTGCGCCGCGCGGCGCGAAGCCGTCGTACACCCACGGCTACTACGACCGCGACAACGCCTTCTACGTGCAGTGGGATGCCATCGCGCGGGACCGGGAGCGGTTCCAGGCGTGGATCGATGAGCACGTCTTGACGGCTTCGCAGGCCCGCGCGTGAAGGAGTCAGCGATGGAGTACTCGCCGAGCGAACTGACCACGATCGTCGCCAGCCGGGCGCTCGACAACGCCGATGTGTGTTTCGTCGG
>SKNK01000161.1 GCA_007120565.1 Nitriliruptoraceae bacterium
AGGAGCCAACTCGACCCGGTACCGACCAGGGGCGAGATCGACGGCGCCGAACCATCCGGAGCCGTCGACGACGGACTCCGCGGCCAGCTCACGTCCGCGCTGTGAGTAGATCCGAACCTCGGCTCCGTCGAGCAGATCGCCATCGACGGTGCTGGCGGTGCCCGACAGGTGGCCCGTGGTGGGCTCCGTCTTCCAGGTCATCTCCGGCACCGTCGCGGGCTCGGCGAAGGGACCGTCCACGAGGGCCGACTGCAGCGCCTCACGACCCTCGCTGCTCGACTCCCGCCCCTCGAGCACCGACAGCGTCGGTGTGCGGTAGGAGTAGCCCACCCAACCGACGACCTCGTTCCCGGCGTCAGACGGGGTGAAGGCCTGGTCGATCTGCTCGAGCGAGTCGTCGACCTCGTTGAGGTAGATCGCGGTGCCCATGACCGCATGACGGTCGTACTGCCAGTCCTGGACGGCTTCGGTCCACTGCAGGAACATCTCGGCCTGATCGTCCATCCAGTTGCGCTTGTAGTTCATGGGCACGTTGAGATCGACGATCCCCTCCTCCATCCAGGCACGCCAGTCCTGCAGCACGCCCGAGTACGGAGCGGTGTCCTCCCATGAACCGTACTCCTGGGGTCCGTACATGTAGGTGGTCGTGTTGACGCTCAACGCCACCGCCGGATCGGTCTCGTAGAGCGAGAGGTAGAGCTTGCGCACCAGGTTGGTGACCTGGTCGCGACGCCACTCGGAGAACTCCTCGTCGGTCGGCTCGGGCACGTCGTCGCGGCCCGTGGCGGCGTGGAAGCGGGCGAGCGAGGTCTCGCTGTAGCCCCAGTCGTTCTGGAACAGCGTCTCGTTCCAGTCCGGGTAGCGGACGTAATCGAGGTTGATGCCGTCGACGTCGTAGTTCGCAGCGACGCTCGTCATGCCCTCCACGAGGTAGTCGACCGCGTCGGGGTGACCCAGATCGAACATGAAGTTGTTGCCGACCCGGTCCGCTCCGTCGTGGCGGATGTTCAGCCATGACTCCCCCGTGCTGGGGTCCGGACCGTGCCGGTTGAAGGCGTGGTCCGGTGAGGATGGTGGAGCCGCCTGGTTCCACATCGTCCCGACGTTCATCCAGGCGTGGACCTCGAGCCCCTCGGCATGAGCGACGTCGATCAACTCCGCCAACGGGTCGTACGGCAGGGGATCGATGAACGCGTCGGTCCGGGGCCAGGTGGCATCGTTGCAGAAGCAGTCCCCGCGCCGGCCAACCTGCGCGACGATCGCGTTCATGTTCGCGTCCTTCGCGGCATCGACCAGGTCACGGACCTCATCCGGGGTGTAGATCCCCTCGCCGAACGCGTCGACCCAGTAGGCCCGAAGCTGCTCGTCGCTCGTGTCGGCGGCAGCCGCCGGAAGGAGCGGGATGACGAGCAGCACGGACAACAGAGCGATGGTGAAGATCCTCGTTCTGCGCATGGCATCAGCTTTCTGTGGCGGCGACCCGCCACGGTCGTCTCGGATGGCCCGCCGCTTGAGGCCGGGACATCAGTGGTCTAAACCACTAGGGACATGTCTAGTTACAATTAGCTAGACAATCAACCCCCTTTTCGCCCAGCGCCACGAGGTGGTCCGAACCACTAGACCCGACCAGGCCGGACGGCCCTGCGGCCGCTTGCCGCCTCAGGCGACCTCTGGAGGCCCGGTCGGCGCGTCGATATCCAGCACCGCGCCGAGGCCGTCGGGGAAGGCTTCGACGCGTGCCAACGCCTCGGCACCGTCGAGCGGGGTGCCGCGTGGCTCCTCGAGCCGAAGCGTCGGCGCTACCCGCGCCAGCGCCGTCCGCAGGGGGCTCGTGAGCAGGGCGCCAGCGCCGAAGAGACCGCCGGTGCACGACACCGCCGTCGCCCGATCGTCGAGGATCGAAGCCGCACCCGCGACCGTGGCGGCCAGGTGCTCGGCCGCCTCGACCCAGATCGCTCGGGCGACCGCGTCGCCCTCCTCTGCCGCTGCGGCCACCTCGCGCGCGAAGGAGGCGACCAGACCGGCGGGCTCGTCCGCAGCGTGGACGAGTTCCGGCAGTCGCTCGATGGATCCGAAGCGCGCCTCGGCCCGCGCCTGCAGTGCGAGGGAGCCCCCGCGGGCGTCCCGGTACGCCAAGGCCGCAGCCAGTCCACGGCGTCCGATCCAGAACCCGCCCCCTTCGTCGCCGAGGAGGTAGCCCCACCCGTCGGCCCGCGAGGTGCGTCCGTCGGCACCGACCGCGAAGGCGACGGCACCCGTGCCGGCCGCCAGGACCACTCCGGGTCGCAGCCCGGCGGGGTCCCTCGCCAGTCCGAGCGCGCCAGCGTGTGCCGTCACGAGATCGCCGGTGACGACCACCCGGATCGCGCCGGTTCGCGCAGCCAACCGTTCGGCCACTGGCCGTGCCACTTCGGGCTGTTCGAAGATGCCGGCGAGGCCAGCCACCACGACCTCGACATCCGTGGCTCGTACCTCGTCGAGCGCGATGCCGATGGCGGCGACCAGCGCATCGGCGGGGGCGTGACCCCGGACGTAGGGCAGCGGTGGCCCGACCGCCTCACGGGTCGACCCATCGTCATGGTGCCAGCGGACCCGGCAGCCGCTGCGTCCCCCGTCGATGGCGACGACCGATGCGGTCACGACGCCACCACCCGCATCCGGCGCACCGCCGTGCCGGGGGGGAGCGGCTCGGTGAGACGGGCGGAAGGGGGAGTCAGGCTCCCGAGCACGGCTGCCGTCGCCGCCCCCGTGGCCACCGGCTCGGCTCCGGGTACGCCGTTGACGGCGAAGTGGCCCAGGAGTGCGAACAGGTACGCCTCCTTGGCGTCCGCGGCGATCCCGAGCCGGTCGATGGACGTGACCGGTACCCCCAGGCGAGAACGGAGGCCGTCCAGCAAGGTGCGGTTGTGCACACCTCCCCCGCTGACCACGACCTCGTCGACACCGCCTGTACGTGTCACGGCGTCGGCCACGGTCCGCACCGTCACCTCGGTCGCGGTCGCGACCAGGTCCTCAGGGGCCAGCGCCTGCCCACCAGCGGCGGCACCCAGACCAGCGCACTCGAGGGCAGCTTGCAGGTAGCGGTCGTCGAAGTGCTCGCGCCCGGTGCTCTTCGGCGGAGGCCGGTCGTAGTAGGGGTCGGCCAGCAGGACCTCCAGGAGCGGGACCGATGGGCGACCCGCAGCCGCGGCGGCGCCGCCCCGGTCGTAGGGCGCATCCAGGACGAGGCGGGCGGCCGCGTCGATCAGCGTGTTGGCGGGCCCGGTGTCGTGGGCCGCGACGACGCGCCCATCGACCACCACGGTGATGTTCGCGATGCCGCCGAGGTTGAGGGCGACCTGGCGGCCAGGTCGATCGGCGAGCAGGAGCCGGTCGAACAGGGGCGCGAGGGGCGCTCCGTGACCACCCGCCGCGACGTCGGCAGTGCGGAGGTCGAACACGACGGGACGTCCGGTGGCCGCGCTGATCCAGGCCGGCTGGCCAAGCTGCAACGTCCCCCGACAGCGGCCCTCCTCGATCCAGTGGTAGACCGTCTGACCGTGGCTGGCGATCAGATCGGCCCGTCCGTCGCACAGGTCACGGTCGGCGGTCACCGCCGCCTCAGCGAAGGCCTGCCCCAGCACGGTGTCGAGTCGGCATAGCGAGGCGGCGTCGCCCCCGTTGGGTGGCAGCACCTGGGTGAGGATCCGGCGGACCTCGGAGGAGAAGGGCACGGTGCGATGGCCAAGGGGGGTGAACTCCACCGTGTCCCCGGCGAGCCGGATCGCCGCCGCGGCCACGTCGATGCCGTCGGCCGACGTGCCTGACAGCAGGCCGACGACGATCACGCCCACACCGTTCGCAGCGCGGCCGCGAGCCGGGCGCGCTCGTCGGGGGCCGACCGCTCCCCGACGAGGACGGCGCGGGACGGTGTCCGGTAGCTGAAGCCGCACCAGCCACCAGCGTGGTCGCCGTCGACGTCCAAGCCGAGAGCATGCTCAACCAGCGCGACACTGTGGTCGATGTCAGCGAGGTACAGCCCGGTTCCGATGACCGCACGCCGGCCCCCGGCAGCGACGGCGAGAGCTGCCCACTCGTCGAAACGGCGGCGAAGCCGGTCGGGTTCGACGACCTGTGCGGCCGCGCCCTCGCGGGTCAGATCCACCGTCGTCGAGGCAGGAGCGAGATCCGCATCGTCGCGATCACCGCGGTAGTTCATCACCAGGGCGCGGTCGACCCGCTGATCCTGCAGCCATCCACGCCAGTCTTGCCCGCATTCGATCCAGGGCCGGCTCGCACTCCAGCCACCGGCCAGCCCTCCGAAACAGACGGCGGTCGTGCTCACCTCGACGTCACTGCGGACGGCCCGAACGCCGGAAACGGTCTCATCGACCAAGGCGGTCACTTGGTCCCGCCGCCAGGCTTGCCAGGCCTCATCGGTCGGGTCGGGCCGGCCGGCCCCGTACGCGGACAGGGCGGCGGGGTTATAGCCCCACTCCGCCGCTCCCTGCCCTCCAGACTCGGGATAGCGGACCCGGTCGAGACACACCCCCGCGACGGGGTAGCGCTCGGCGATCGCCGCAGCGCAGGTGGAGACGAACCGGCGAGCCTCGGGGTGGCCAGGGTCGAGGTGCGAGATCCCGTGTCGATCCCGATCCTGTCCGTCGTGCCGTCGTGACAGCCATGGCTCGAAGCGCGGCGCGGGGTCTCGACCTTGCGCGACGGGAGTGACGCCGAGCCAGGCGTGGACGCCGATACCGACCTCACCAGCCCGCTCACAGACGGCGCCAAGGGGGTCGAACGGCCGAGGAGCCAGGTCCCCGTCGGCGCGAGGCAGGGGCAGGTCGTTCGCGAACGCGTCGCCGCGGCGACCGACCTGCACCACCAGCGTGTCCAGTCCGGCCTCCGATGCCCACACGACGAGGTCGTCGACCTCCTGCTGCGTCCGGAAGCCCTCACCGAAAGCGTCAACCCACACTCCACGCATCCTCAACCCTCCAGAACGGTGCGGAGACGGCCCGACGCAGCATCGAGCAGCCGTCGCGCCTCCTCGGGCTCGACGCCTCGCACCAACGCGGCGATCGCGGTCTTCGCGTGTCCGTCAGCGGCGGTTAGAGCTGCGTCCGCACGATCGACGTCCACCTCGGCGACCGTGGCGACGATGCGTCGCGCCCGCGCCCATAGCTTGGCGTTGGTGGCACGGACGTCGACCATGAGGTTGCCGTAGGTCTTGCCGTCCCGGACCATCACCGCGGTCGAGAGGGTGTTGAGCACCGCCTTCTGCGCCGTTCCCGCCTTCAGCCGGGTAGAACCGGCGATGGGCTCGGGGCCGGCCGGCACCTCGATGGCATGGTCGACGGCGGCACCGAGCGCGGACGAGCCGTTGCCGGCGACGCCCACCGTCAGGGCACCCACCCGGCGGGCCGCAGCGACCGCTCCCAGGACGTAGGGCGTGCGTCCGCTCGCGCTCACGGCGACGAGGGCGTCAGTCGCCGTCAGCCCGCACCCCTCCACATCTCGTTCGCCGGCGAGGCGGTCGTCCTCGGCCCCCTCGACGGCACGGCCGACGGCCTGGTCCACGCCGCCCGCCATCAGCGCGATCACCCGCGACGGGTCGGTGCCGAAGGTGGGGGGACACTCGACGGCGTCGACGACCGCCAGACGTCCAGCGGTCCCGGCGCCGGCGTAGACGATCCGGCCGCCCTGGCCGAAGCGTTCCGCGACGGCGTCGACGGCCTCGGCGAGCGGCTCAGCGCAACGCAGGACCGCGGTCGTGGCCGCAGCGTGCTCGGCGGCGAGCAGCCAGACCAGGTCGGCGGTCGGCCGCAGGTCGAGGTCGTCCAGGTCGGCACGGACCGCCTCGGTGCCGAGGCCGTCCAGAACGGCGTCGCTGTCGGCCTCGCCGTGATGACCGTCGCCCGTCAGCGCATCGCAGAGCACCTGCCAGACCCGCTCGGGCGCACGCGTGCCGAGCCCGGGCATGTGTCCGCAGGCCTCGTACCCCCACGTCCACAGGTCGTCGACGCCGGCGGCGCGGGCGGCGGCGACGGCGGTGTCGATGTCGTCGGCATCCTCGGGTCCAAGCCCGAACCCCTGGATCCAGACCTGAGCCTCGAGGTCGTAGCGCTTGGCGAGATCGACGACATGCCGGCTGAACCCGGACACGAAGGGCTCCACCGGCTCACCGAACGCCTTCCAGTACGGGTCCGTGGCCAGGACGTCGAGGCCTTCGAGTGCTGCGACGCTCTCCCAGTCGGACAACCCGAGCGGCCCCTCGGTCAGGGGCAGCAGGCAGACGGTGTTGCGGCCCCCGAGGTCGCGAACGTGCCGCACCATCTCGCCGAGGAAGTCGGTCAGGGACGCCTCGCGCATCCGCTGGACCTCGGGGGTCGACTCGGTCGGCAACTCGCCACCGACGAGGTCGGCGTAGACCTGCTGGCAGAACTCGCACCGGCAGGCCCAGGCCCGACCGTCCGGCGCGAAGCGATCGGGATGCGCCCAGTGAGGCTCGTCCCAGAACACCTCATCGGCGCCTGTCTCGACCGCTGCGGTCGCCCAGTCACGGACGAAGGCACGGAAGGTCGGATGGTTCGGGCAGCCAGCCCCGATCCGGCGCCCGTCGCTCATGACCTGGCCGACCTCGGGGTGCTGGGCGGTGAACCAGCTCTCGGCCTCACCCCCGAACATGTGACCGAGCCCCCAGGGGTTGACCTGTACGCGCAGCCCCATGGCGTGCGAGACCCGAACCAGCTCAGAGATCTGCTCGCGGTAGTGGGCGTAGTCGTTCTCACTGAAGGTGTGGAGTACCGCGGTGAACCCGCGGGCCGCCAGATCCTCCATGTCGGCGGCCACGTGTCGCAGGATCCGATTGCCGAAGTAGGACACACCGATCGACATGCATCATCCCTTCGTGGCCCCGGCGACGAGGCCCTCGGTCATGTAGCGGTGGGTGAGGAGGAAGAAGAGGACGACGGGCAGCGTGAACAGCACGCTGGCCGCCATGATCATCCCCCAGTCGGCGGCCATATCCCGGCCGATGAACTGTACGAGCGCGACGGGCAGGGTCTGACGCTGCGGAGCGTTCAGCGTGAAGGTCAACGCGAACATGAACTCGTTCCACGCCGCGTTGAACCCGAACACGCTCGTGGCCGCGATCCCCGGCAGGGCGAGCGGCAGCACCACACGGCGGAACGCCTGCGCCCGCGTGGCACCGTCGATCATCGCCGCCTCCTCGAGATCGATCGGGATCCCACGGAAGAAGCCGCGCATGATCCACAGCACGAGCGGGGTGGTGAAGCTCAGGTAGGCGATGATCAGACCTGGATAGCTCCCGAGCATCCCCAGATCCCGCATCAGGATGAAGATCGGGATCAGGAGCACGATCATGGGGAACATCTGCGCGGCCAACACCAGGATCAACAGGTACCGACGGAGCGGGATGCGGAACCGCGCGAGTACCCATCCCCCCATGACGGCGGATCCCACGCTCAGCAGGACCGTCCCGGCGGTCACCACCGCCGAGTTGCGGAGGTGGAGGCCGAAGTCGCCGGTGATGATCGTCGCGTACCGGGCGAAGATCGGCTCGGAGGGGACGAACACCGGCACGGCCGTGAGGATCTCCGCACTCGGCTTGATCGAGGTCAGGAACATCCAGAGGAAGGGGAACCCGGAGAAGACCGCCACCGCCAGGGCTGCGAGGTAGAGCGCCACCCGGCTGACGACGCGGCGGCTGCGCACCCGCCGATGGCGTCGAGGCGGCTGCTCGACGACCGGAGGGTTCACCGATGTGACGCGGCTCATCACTCGAACTCCTCGTCGTCGCGGATCAACCAGAGGTAGAGCGCAGTGATCACCGCCAGGATCACGAACATCGCCACCGCGAGCGCGGCAGCGAGGCCGAAGTCGTGCTGGGTGAACGCCTCACGCCAGGTCGTGATGGCGAGCACCTCGGTCGCCCGCGCGGGGCCACCACGGGTCATCACGTACACCTGGTCGAAGATCTTGAAGTTCCAGATGGTCGAGATGACGACCAGCACCAGGATCAACGGCTTCAGGATGGGCATGATGATCAACCGCACCGTCTGCCAGGGCCCGGCACCGTCGATCTTGGCGGCCTCGAGGACCTCCCCGCTGACCGACTTGAGACCTGCGAGCAGGCACAGGGCGACGAAGGGGAAGCCCTGCCAGACGACGACCATGCCGATGGCGAAGAAGGCCGTGTACCTGTTGTTGAACCACGGGAACCCGTCGAAGCCGACCATACCGATCGATGCCAACGCCCAGTTGATGATCCCGTACTGGTCGTGGAACATCCACTGCCACACGATCGAACCGGCGACCGCCGGCACCGCCCAAGGCAGCATGACGAGCACCCCGAGCATGGTGTGGCCCCGGAGCCTGGTGTTGAGCAACAACGCCACCGACATGCCGAGCACCATGGTGGCCAGGACACAGGCGATGCCGAAGATGGCCGTCTGCAGGAAGACGACCCGCAGGTGCGAGTCGGTGGCGATGTTGACGAAGTTCTCGAGCCCGATGAACTCGTACTCGCCGGTCATCAGGCTGCGCAGGTCGGCTGAGGTGAACGACATCCGGAAGGTCTGCAGGACCGGCCAGACCGTCAGGCCGAAGATGAACAGCGCTGAGGGCGCGAGGAAGAGCCCGGGCAACAGCTGGTTGTCGAATCGCTGGCGCCAGGAGCGTCCCCCACCGCCGGACGGCCGGCGTCGCCCCGGGGCGGTGCCGGCCGTCGGGGCGCGGGAAGCACTGCGCTGCAGGTCGGTCACTGCTGACCTCACGGTCCTCGTGCACATCTCGTGGTCATGGCCCGGATGTCCTCACCCGGTCAGAGGAAGCACGCAGGGCGGGCGGAGGCACACGCGCCGTAGCGCCGCGCTCCGCCCGCCGCGCCGTCAGTCCGCGAAGCCCTCGTTCATGCGCTCCGCGACACGGTCCAGCACCTCCTGGGCATCACTGCCCTGCATGATCTCCTGGATCGCGTTGACGAACAGCTCCTCACCCTCGAAGCCACCCCACGCCGGGTGTGGCGGGTAGGTACGCGCCTCGGTCAACGCATCGGCGAGGGCCTGCTGGTTGTCGTCGAGGTCCATCGCCTCGATGCCGTCGATGGTCCCGGGGAAGAAACCGAGTGCCTCGGCGAACTCGCTGACGCGCTCGGCTTCGAGCAGGAACTCGGCGAAGGCCTGTGCGGTCTGCGGCGCCTCCGAGTCCTCGAAGACCACGAGGTGGCTCCCGCCCGCGAAGGGCGAGTTGTCGCCCCCCGGACCTTCGGGGTTGGGCGCAACGCCGATGTTGCCTTCGAGATCGGGGTTCTCGGCTTCGCTGATGCTGATGTCGATGCCGAGCCCGATCAGCATCGCCGCCTCATCGTTGAAGAATGCTGCGCGCGCGTCACCAGCGTTCCAGTTCAGTGCGCCCGAGGGAGCGAACTCGTGGTCACGCAGCAGCGACGCGTAGAAGTCGAAGGCCTCGACGCCCTCAGCTTCGTTGATGCGCGCCTCCCACTGACCTGGCTCGACCTCCTCGGCGATCTCGCCACCGGCGTGCCACACCATCGGCAGGTACTGGTGGACGCTGGTGTTGAGGGCGAAGGGGAACAGGTCGGTCTCGTTCTGGATGGTCTCGCCGACCTCCATGAACTCGTCCCAGGTCGCAGGTGGCTCGATGCCAAGGTCGTCGAACACGTCGCTCCGGTAGATCAACGTGCGGGCGCCGGCGTACCAGGGCAAGCCGAGGGCCTCCCCCTCGAGCCGACCGCTTTCGACGACCGCCTCGACGTAGTCGTCGTCGGCGATCGGCTCCTCCTGCGAGCGGAACACGCCCAGGTCGCCGAACTCGGCCGTCCACGTCGTACCCATCTCCGCCACGTCCGGGGTCTCGCCCGCGGCGATGGCCGTCGTGAACTGGTCGTGTGCTTGGGCCCAGGGCACGAACTGGAGGTTGACCGTCGCCCCCGTCTCCTCCTCGAACTCCTCGGTATAGCCCTCGAGGAGCTGCTCGATCTCGTCCGACCCCGGCTGCATGATCCAGACGGTGATCTCGTCACCTTCCTGGGCTTCGGCCGTGGCCTCCTCGCCGTTGCCGTTGCCGTTGCAAGCCACCACCAGCGCCATCACGGCGAGCAGGGCCAGAGGGGTCGTCATACGTTGCCGTTTTCTCATCTCATCACTCCTGGTCCTGCGGTCCCGGTCGGGTTCTGTCACTCTCGTGGGCTTACCGTGCGTCTTCTGTCGGTCATCGCTTCGTTCGCGGCGTCATGGAGCGAGAGGGGTGCAGATCAGCCACCAGCTGGTAGCGGTCGCCCCGGTAGACCGAGCGCACGAACTCCACGGCGGCCCCGTCGGTCTGCCGTGACGTGCGCTCGAACAGGAAGGCCGGCGTGTGCAGCGGCACCCCAAGCAGCTCCGACTCGGTCTCGTCGGTCACCGTCGGCTCGATCGTCTGGCGGCCGGAGCCGAGCACGATCCCGTATCGCGACTCGAGCAGCTCGTACAGTGATGCGTTGACCAGATCGTCGGCGGTCAGGTCGGGCACGATCTCAAGCGGCAGGTTCAGCGTCTCGATCGCCATCGGTTGCTCGTCTGCGAGCCGGAGGCGCGTCGCCTCGAACACCTTGGCCGAGGGCGAGATCTCGAGCCGCCACGCGAGCTGTGCTCCGGCGGGCCGGCGCCTCACCGACAGGGTCCGGCTTCCAGGCACGTAGCCGCGTCGACGCATGTCCTCGGAGAAGCTGGTCATCGTGAGTGGCTGCGCGATCTTGGGCCGGCTCACGAAGGTGCCCCGACCGTGCTGGCGGTCGAGGTGCCCCTCGCGGACGAGTTCGTCGATGGCGCGCCGCACGGTCATCCTCGACACCTCGAAACGAGCGCAGAGCTCCCGCTCAGGTGGGATGGCTGCGCCGGGCTCGAGGTCCTCGATCAGCTCGATGACCTTCGCGCCGACTGCGTCGTACTTCCGTATCACCTGCGGTCGGCTCCCGTTCGGTTCGGTCGGCCGATGCACTCCGGCTGGCCACTCCCTCGCTTGACCTCAGGAAGCCTACACGTCTAGACCACTCATGCAAGCGCGCTGAGACTCCTCATGCGATGGGTTACCCACGAGAGGCTCCCGATCACCCCTCGCCGGTGAGTAACTCGGCCACGGCATCGATGGTGGCCGGGTCCGTTCCGGGCCCGTGGATTCGACAGGCCGCCCAGTCAGCCTCGGCCCGATCTCCGCCGGTATCGATGAGCACTACATCGTCACGTCCGGCGACGAACGGTGCGAGAAGACGTTCCTGACCCCCGGCGTCGAGCTCGGGCACCCGCCGGACGAGGACGAGCCGGCAGTCTCCCAGCGCACCCGATAGGGCCTCGGCCGGAACTCCCACTGCCGTCGACGTCGCCTCATCGTCGCTAGCGAGGCCGGCGGCAGCCAGGCGGGCGGCACCGACGTCGTGCCACGCGAACTCGACCAGCGTCACCGCACGACCGCGGGACCTGAGGGCGGCCGCGAGGTCACCCGCGCCCGAGCCCGAAGCCCCAGCGACCACGACGGCACCCGTGGCCGACAGGAGATCGCGACGCCCGTGGACGCTGATCGAGCACCGGGCAAGGCGCTGCGCCAGAGCACGATGCTCCGGCGCGCCGACGACGACTCCACGCGCCCGATCGTCTTCGACCCACCCATGTCCGCGCAGTGGCCACGCCCGCTCGGCGGCCTCGGCGAGCCGCTCTTCGGACAGGCGGCCGTCGCGTACGGCGCCGGCGATCGCTGCGACCGCACGCGGCAGGTCGGGTGGGGTCAGCAGCACGTCCACGCCCGCCTGCAGCGCAGCGAGCGCGACCTGCCCCTCTTCACGGCCCTTCCTGATCCCCGCCATGGCCAGCGAATCAGTGACGGTTGCCCCCTTGAACCCGAGTTCGTCGCGGAGCAAGGAGCCCAGGATGCGTGAGGACAGCGTCGCCGGGTGATCGGCGTCGAGCGGACGCACCAGCAGATGCCCGGGCATGATCCCGGCGGGGGGTTGAACGGCGAGCAGGCGCCGGAAGGCCTCGACGTGCGCCGTCACGTCCTCGTCGAGACCCACGACGGGAAGGTCGAGGTGGGAGTCCACGCCCGTGGCGCCGTGCCCGGGGAAGTGCTTGGCCACGGCCGCGACCCCTCCCTCCGACAAGCCGCGAACGGCGAGGGCAGCCTGGTGCACCACGGTCTCGACGTCGCCGCCGAAGGAACGATCGCCGAGGACCGGGTTGCCCGGATGGGCGAGGTCTACGACTGGCGCCAGGTCGACGGTCACCCCCAGAGCAGCGAGTTCGCGCCCCGTCGCTCGCCAGCGACCCAGTGACAACGCGTCGTCGCCCACGACCGCAACCGCCCGCGCGCTGGGGAACGCGGTGGCGGGTGGGGCGAGGCGGGAGACCCGACCTCCCTCCTCGTCGATCGCCACCCCGAGGGGGTAGCCAAGCTCGGCGGCCACCGCACGCAGCTGCGCGGTCAACCTCGCGACCTGTTCGGGGTGCTGAGTGTTGTCCGCCCAGGAGAACAGCACCACACCCCCAGGGCGGAAGCGCCGGATCACCTCCGCCGGCGTCGACACCCCGAAGTCGCGACGGTTCCGTTCGTGCGGCATCTCGGCATCGCTGCCATGCACCGTCACCCAGCACAGCTGCGCCGCCTGGAACTCGAGGTCGTCCGTGATATCCACGATGGTCAGACTAGCGACGTTGACGGCGTGGGCACGGTGCGCCTAGCGTCCAAGATCGTCACAGTGGTCCAAACCACCGACGCAGCAGGAGATGTCCGTCATCCCCTTCGGAGCCGCCCGCGCCCTGGTCCCTGGAGGTCGAGCCAGGGCACAGCGAGGTGGCCAGCCCGGCCGGGCGACGACCAGTTGCAACTCCCACCCAGGCCTCTCCCTCACGGAAGCGTGCTGCCGCGATCATCCCATGCCAAAGGACCTCGCCGTGGACCCCCCCGCCGCCGAACGCGTCTCGGGCCACCCGTTCCCCTGGGAGGCACGAACGTGAGGATCGGGGTCGCACGGGCGTTGGTGGACGGCGAACTCATCGACGGCGACGTCGAGGTGGTGGACGGACGCATCGTCGCCGTCGGACTGGATGGCAAGGGTGAGGGGATCGCCGCGCCCGGCTTCGTCGACCTACAGGTCAACGGGTTCGCCGGCGTCGACCTCGTCACTGCGGACCGGGACGCCTACGCCCGCGCCGGCGCGGCCATGGCGGCCACGGGTGTGGTCGCCTACCAGCCGACCTTCATCACCGGCGACCCGGACGCCGTGCTGCGAGCGCTGGACGGGCTCGCAGCCCTGCTCGAGGATGCGCCACCCGGTCCGCGGATCCTGGGAGCGCACCTCGAGGGTCCGTTCCTCTCGGCGAAGCGGGCCGGCACGCATCCGCCCGAGTGGCTCCTCGACCCCGATCTCGACCTCCTCGATCGTTACCTCGCCGCTGGCCCGGTCCGGGAGGTGACCCTCGCCCCGGAACTCCCGGGCGCCCTCGACCTCGTGGAGAAGCTCACCGCCGCCGGGGTGCTCGTGGCGTGCGGGCACACCGACGCCGACACGGTCGCTGCGCGCGAGGCGTTCGACCAGGGAGCCCGTAGTGTCACGCATCTGTTCAACGCGATGCGGCCGATGCGCCACCGAGAGCCGGGGATGGTGGGGGTTGCGCTGACCCGCGCCGACGTGGCCGTGCCGATCATCGTCGACGGGGTCCACCTCGCCGACGAGACCGTCCGGCTGGTGTTCGCAGCAGCCAAGGATCGCGCGATCCTGGTGACGGACGCGACCGCCGCGGCGGGGATGCCGGACGGCGGGTTCGATCTCGGAGAAGTACGACTGACCAAGTATGGAGCGGAGGTGCGTCGGGCCGACGGCACGCTCGCCGGTAGCGCGCTCACCATGGACGCTGCGGTGCGCAACGTCGTCGACCTGGGGATCGACCTCCCTGCTGCACTGACCGCTGCCAGCATCACCCCGGCGGCGCTGCTCGGCGAGCCAGCCGACGGCCTCCGGCCGGGTGCCGCGGCAGACATGGTCGTCCTCGACGAGGACCTCGGGGTGTCCCGCGTACTGCGGGACGGGGAGGTGCTCGCGTGAGCGGCCGACACCTGCGCGCCGAGATGGCGGCCCAGCCGGATGTCCTGCGATCCCTGGTCGCGAGACGGGACGAGATCGCCCGGACTGCGCGGGCTCTCGCCCCGGATCCTCTGCGGGGGGTCGTACTCGTCGCGCGAGGGTCGTCGGACAACGCGGCGCTGCTGGCGCGCTACCTGCTCGAGGCCTACGTGGGGGTCCCAGTCATGCTCGCGGCGCCGAGTCTGCAGACCCGCTACGGGGTCTGCCCAAGGCTCGACGGGTTCCTCGCCGTCGCGATCAGCCAGTCCGGCGCCACCCCGGAGATCGTCTCGACACTTCGGCTGCTTGCTCAAGGCGGCGCCGCCACGCTCGCGATCACCAACGTTGCCGGCTCCACGCTCGCCGAGGCGGCCGATGCCGCCGTGCTGCTCGAGGCGGGCGACGAGGTGGCGGTGCCGGCCACGAAGACCTTCACTGCCCAGGTCGTCGCGCTGAGCCTGCTCACCGAGGCACTCGCGCTCACTCCGCCCTGGCCCGATGATGGCTGGGACATCGCCCTCGCGGCGGTTGACGCTGCGCTCGCCTCCCCCGAGAGCGTGGACCCGCTCGCAGCCCGACTGGCATCCGCCACCCACGTGGTGCCCATCGGGCGCGGGTTCCTCTATGCCGCCGCCCTGGAGATCGGGCTGAAGCTGGCTGAGACCACGGGCGTCGCGGTGTTCGGTATCTCCCCCGCCGACCTCCAACACGGCCCGATCGCGACCATCAACGAGCGAACGCATGCGATCTGCCTGAACGCGCCCGGGCCGGTGGCCGATGACGTTGGCGACGTCGCCCGCGCCCTTCGCGAGCGGGGCGCGACCGTCGCGGCGATCGCCGAGGACCCGGCGCTGGTCGACGCGGCCGACCTGGTGGTTCCGATCCGCGCCGGAGTCCCCGAGGCACTCGTCGGCCTCGCCGGTGTGATCCGCGGCCAGCAGCTGGCACTCGCGACCGCGGAGGCGCGCGGCATCGACCCGGACACGCCCTTCTCGCTGTCGAAGGTGACACCCACCACGTGATGTGCCCCCTACGTGATACGCGCTGGCGCTCGCCCGCGTGAGGTCGGCCACGAGCCGCATCGAGGGCGTTGCGCATCGGTCAGGAGCCCCAGTTCCGAGACTGCACGGATCGTGTCGTGGCGTGTACGCTGGTTGCATGAGTAGCCAACGCTTGAACATCACCATCGACGGCGAACATGCGGCCAAACTCGCGAGCCTCGCCGCTCGGGTCCACGTCAACGAGGGGACGCTGGCCCGCTCGCTCCTGAGCACTGCCATCGATGACCTCGACCCCGATCCGGCGAACGTCGCCTCGCTGCTCGACGGGATCGACGGCGCCTTCGAACGTGCGCAGCTAGGGGCCGACCAGGCTGCCGCCGGGGACACCATCGCGCTCGACGAGCTGTAGGTCGTGGCGCAGGTCGAGCTCGCACTCGCCGCGGTCGAGGACCTCGATCGACTCGTCCTCACGCACTCGCTGCCGGACGACACCCGCCAACGGGTACGCGCGGCACTCGAGCCGCTGCGCCAGTTCCCTCGACTCGGACCGGAACTCTCGGGCCGGTGGGAGGGGTTCCGGTTCATCCTCGGACCCTGGCGCTGGATGCTGCTCGTCTACACCTTCGACGAAGCGCGCGACCGGGTCGTCATCGTCACGATCCAAGACGCACGAACGTCAAGCTCAACGACCGGCGCGTGACCCGGCCTTGTCGTTCCGCCGCCGAGAACGACCCTCACCACCGGAGCATGCCGGGACGCAGCGATCCGCGCGTCCGCGGCCGGAGCGTCGCAGGGAACAACCCTCGCATCTGGCACTAGCCACCTGAACGGGTAGCTACGCCTGGCGTTGCAGCTATGGCCAAGGAGAGGTTGTGTCGACCGTCGTGGGGTTCGGCCCCACGGCGAGTCGCTCGTACCGCGAGACGACGAGGGTCGGGGTGGCGGCCAGGTCATCGAGGTGGACGAACCCGACCCGCTCGTAGAGCCGGCGGGCCGGATGGTTGGCTCGACCGGTCGACACGACCGCGCGCTCGTGCGGAACTCGTTCCAGGACGGCCTCCAGGAGCCGGCGGGCCAG
>SKNK01000136.1 GCA_007120565.1 Nitriliruptoraceae bacterium
CCTCGCCGCCAGCGCCTCATCGCCACCGACCTCCCGCAACAGGGTCGTGAAGCTGCCGAACAGCGGTGGTCCGATGAACCGGATCAGCTCGCTCGGCTCACGTGCGGGCAGACCGACTCCGACGAGCGCGTGGTTCATCCCGGCGGTGATGGGCAACGTCGAGTCGACCAGACACCCGTCCAGGTCGAACAGGAGGAGGTCCGGGCGGGTCACGTCGACGCCTCGCCCGGCGGGGTCTCGCCGGCACCTGGGACCGGACGCGGCTCGAAGCCGGCGAACCCCCAGCCATCGAACACCACGGGATCATCGTTCCACCACGGACCCCGTAGCGCCTCATCGAGCCGTTCGGCCACCCAGGCTGGCGGCAACCGGCGGCCGACCAACGAACCCTGCCCGGGGGCCTCGATGCCCTGGCGCTCCATCAACTCGGCGATGGTGAGACGTTCGGGACCGTCGGCGGAGACGACGAGGTGGCCCGAGGCCGAACGCGACCGCGCCTGGTCGAAGGCGACGATCAGCTCGAGGAGATCCTCAGCTCGCACGGCGGCGACGGGGGTGCGTTGCGTGTCCGGGTCGACTCCCGCGGTCGCCAGCGCGTCGGCGAGGCCCGGCGTGGCCACCAGCGACGCCCGGATCACCACGGTGGGGACCGCAGCGTCGGCCAGCCGCTGCTCGACCTCGGCCATGGCGCGGCGGATCGGGTCGCGGGCGGTCGCCACCGCCCCGGGCAACGACAGCGCGATCACCCGGCGCACCTGCGCTCCAGCGACCGCACGGAGCAGCACCTCCACATCGCGGATCAGATCATCGGGATCCTGGGTGAGCAGCCCGGTTCCAACGTGGACGACCGTGTGCACGTCCGTGCACGCGGCGTCGAGCCGTCCCTCGTCGTCGGGGGTACCGGAGGCAACGAAGGCGCCTGCGGCGCGCAACACCGAGGTGTCGCCGTGCCCGTACGCGCGCACCTCGCCGCCCTCCTCGAGCAGCCGGAGGACCAGGCGGCGCTCGAGCGAGCGGTGGGCGGAGGTGACGAGGACGGGCACGATGCGGCAGACTAGCGGTGCCTGCTCGACGGACCCTCGCCGACTATCGTCCTTCGGGACGTACGAGGCACCGTCGTGACACGATGGGGTACGCAAGAGATCGACGACGCAGGATGACACCGTGATCCCCCTCCACCTCGCACGACAGCTGCGTGACGCCGGGCTGGCGTGGGAGCCGGCCGACGGTGACCGTTTCGTGCTCCCCGATCGGGGCATGGACCACGAGGTGTTCACCATCTCGCGCATGGTCGTCGAGGTCCGCACCGCACCGATCGGCCGCATGATCGCCTTCAACGGCACCACCGAGTGGGCCTTGGACGCCGTCGAGCAGGCGGAGGCGATCTGGATCCCGAGGGAGGAGCAACTGCGTCGAACCCTCGGCGACGCGTTGCTGTCCCTGGTCCAGACCGAGGATGGGTGGCGCTGCACCACCCGGATCCGCGGAACGTTGGCGGAGTCCGAAGCGGACACGGCCAGCGAGGCGTACGCACATGCTCTCCTCGGGCTCCTGGAGGCCCGCGCCGAGCCGTAGACCGGTGACCGGGCACCAACGCCCGCCTGGGTAGGCTCTCCACGAGGGTCAGGAGGACCGTGAGCTACGTCGAACGCTCAGACGAAGAACTCCTCGCGTTCGCGCGTGAAGGGGTCGCGTCGGCGTTCGCTGCTCTGCTGTACCGCCACGGGCACGAGGTACTCACCCTGGCCCAGCAGGATCGCGATCCCATCGGCGCGGTCGTCGCGACCTACATCCGGGCCATGCGCGAGCTTCCGAACGCCGACCCTGACGACGTTCGGCTCTGGCTGCTCGGTCACGCGGCCAAGGAGATCGATGGCGAGGTCGAGGTCCCCGCTACCCCAGCGACCGCCGCGGCCACCACCTCGGCCACCGGCACGAGAGGCGCCGACGTCGGCCCGCCCGGCGCGGGCGACACCGGGGCGTCGACCGCCAACGGCACCTCGCACTCCACTACCTCGACGTCCGGGGGTGTGGACGCTCCGCCGATGGAGACCGACGACGATCTCGACGAGATCTGGGCGGAACTCGCGCTGCGATGGCCAACGGGACGGATACCCCGACACCTACCTTCGTGGGCGATCTGGTTGATCACGACCGTGGTCCTGATCGCCCTGGCGATCCTGCTGCCCTGGGCGGTACTCGGTGCGTCCGGGGACGACGAGGTGATCGAGGAATTGCGGGCCTCACCGGTCCTCGATGACCTCACCCTCCAGGAGGAGGTCATCGAGGAGGACGGCGAAGAGGAGGAGCTCCCGACCTTCGAGTTCCCCGACCCACCCGAGAACAACGACCAGCCAGCGGTGGAGCCCGAACCCGAGACCGCGCCGGCTCCGGATCCCTCGCCCGCCCCCGAGCCCCCGCCGAGCACGGACGCCGACGAGGACCCTGACGCTGGGGGAACCGAGGACGACGGCACCACCGACGGGACGGACGAGGGCGATGCCGCCGACGATGCGGCCGCCGAGAGCCCGGATGAGGATCCGGACGAGGCCGACGACGATGACGGTCCGGTCGAGTTGCCGGTCGACCCACCAGACGACGGCACGGACGACTGATGGCCGCTGATCCCAACCAACCGGAGCCGGTCGGCTCTCCCGACCTCGATGCTGGGCAACTTGGCACCGGCGATATGGATGTCGAGGCGTTCCGACGACACGGCCACGAGGTCATCGACTGGATCGCCGACTACCTCGACCATGTCGGGGAGAGGCCGGTGCTGCCGTCGGTCGCGCCGGGCGACATCGCCCGCAAGCTCCCGGATGCGCCACCTCGCGCGCCGGAGCCCTTCGCCGACGCGATGCGCGACCTCGATGATGTGATCATGCCAGGCATCACCCACTGGAACCATCCGGCGTTCCACGCGTACTTCGCCATCACCGGCTCTGGCCCCGGCATCCTCGGGGAGGCCATCGCCGCCGCGCTCAACGTCAACGGCATGCTGTGGCGCACCTCGCCTTCCGCCACCGAACTCGAGGAGGTGGTCGTCGGGTGGTTGCGGCAGCTGCTCGGGCTGCCGGAGGCGTTCCGCGGCGTCATCAACGACACGGCGTCGGTGTCGACCCTCGTCGCGCTCGCGGCGGCACGGGAGGACGCCGGCCTCGATGTGCGAGATCGCGGTCTGACCGGACGCACCGACCTTCCGCCGCTTCGCATCTACACCTCGGAGCAGGCGCACTCCTCCGTGGAGAAGGCCGCGATCATCCTGGGTCTCGGCCGGGACGGGGTCCGCACGATCGAGACCGATGACGCCTTCCGCATGGACCCCAAGGCGCTGGCCGTCGCGATCGAGGAGGACGCCCGCTTCGGGTTCCGTCCGTTGGCGATCGTCCCGACGGTTGGCACGACGTCCACGACGTCGGTTGATCCGGTCGCCGCGATCGCGGATGTCCGCGACCGCGTCTCCGAGGATCTCGGCCATCCCATCTGGCTCCACGTCGACGGCGCGTACGGGGGGATGATCGCCCTCTGCGAGGAGCACCGGTGGGTGCTCGACGGCGTGGAGCGCGCGGACTCGTTCGTGACCAACCCCCACAAGTGGCTGTTCACCCCGGTGGACTGCAGCACGCTCTACGTCCGCGACGTCGAGACGCTCACCCGGGCCTTCTCCATCGTGCCGGAGTACCTGACCACCGACGATGATGATGGTGTCACCGACTACATGGACTGGGGTGTGCAGCTCGGTCGCCGCTTCCGGGCTCTCAAGCTGTGGCTGGTCCTGCGGTACTTCGGCTCCGATGGGCTCGCCGAGCGGATCCGTGGCCACGTCGAACAAGCCCGTTCGGTTGCCGCCTGGGTCGAGCAGCACGACGACCTCGAGGTGGTCGCTGACGTGGTCATGTCCACCGTGTGTTTCCGAGCGGTCCCGGACTGGGTGCTCGAGGTCGAGGACGAGGACGACCCTCGCGAAGCTGGCCTGGACCGCCTCAACCGCGCACTTCTGGCGCGGATCAACGCCAGCGGCGAGGCCTTCCTGTCGCACACCGTGCTCGACGGCCGCTACGTCCTGCGGTTGGCGACGGGCAACCTGCGGACGACCGACGAGCGACTCGAGGCAACGTGCGCGCTGATCGGCCGCGAGCTCGCCGCCCTGCGCTCCGACGGGGCTGACCGGTAGCAACGACGGCCTACAGGCGGCGTCGGTCGACGCTGCCTGCAGGCCGTGTTGATCCGACGTCAGTTCGAGGCGAGCGGCTCGTCGCCCGGGTGGCCCTGCCCCACCTTCGTGATCACGCCGCTGGCCACATCGGATCGGTAGCCGTGGATCTCCTTCTTCAACGACCTCGCCAGGATGTACAGGCCGATGACGTTGGGGATCGCCATGAGGAAGATCATGGAGTCGGAGATGCCGATGACCGGACCGAGCGAGAGCGACGCGCCGACGATGACGAAGAGGCAGAAGATCAGCTTGAACACGGTCTCCGCTACCTCGCTGTCACCGAACAGGTACCCGGTCGCCTTCATCCCGTAGTAGCTCCAGGTCAGCATCGTCGAGAACGCGAAGGCGATCACCGCGACGGCCAGCACGTTCGGGAACCACGGGATGACCGTGGCGAACGCCGCGGAGGTGAGCGCGACACCGCCGAGCTCCGAGGCAGCCGGATCGAGGTAGGCACCGGAGATGACGATGATCAAGGCCGTCGCGGTGCAGACGATGACGGTGTCGATGAAGGGCTCGAGCAGCGCGACGTGCCCTTCGGTCGATGGGTGGTTGGTCTTGACGGCCGAGTGCGCGATCGCGGCGGAACCGATGCCCGCCTCGTTGGAGAAGGCCGCCCGCTGGAAGCCGACGATCAGCGCACCGATGATGCCTCCCCCCACGCTGGAG
>SKNK01000037.1 GCA_007120565.1 Nitriliruptoraceae bacterium
CACATGAACTTCCACTTCCCCCTGATGCCGCGGCTGTTCATGGCCGTCGCGCAGGAGGACCGCTTCCCGATCCTGGACATCCTCCAACAGACCCCCGAGATCCCCGAGGGCTGTCAGTGGGGCATCTTCCTGCGCAACCACGACGAGCTGACCCTGGAGATGGTCACCGACGAGGAGCGCGACTACATGTACCGCGCGTACGCGCGGGAACGCACGATGCGCGTCAACCTCGGCATCCGCCGCCGTCTCGCTCCGCTGCTCGGCAACGATCGGCGGCAGATCGAACTGATGAACGCCCTGCTGTTCAGCCTGCCCGGCACACCCATCCTGTACTACGGCGACGAGATCGGGATGGGCGACAACGTCTACCTCGGGGACCGCAACGGGGTGCGTACGCCGATGCAGTGGTCCGGCGATCGCAACGCCGGCTTCTCCCGCGCGAACCCCCAGCAGCTGTTCTTGCCGACGGTGATCGACCCCGAGTACCACTACTCGTCGATCAACGTCGAGGCCCAACAGAACAACCCCCGCAGCCTGCTCTGGTGGATGCGGCGCATCATCGCGCTGCGTCAGCACCACCGGGTGTTCGGGCGGGGAGCGCTGAGCTTCCTCACCCCGGACAACGCCAAGGTGCTGGCCTACCTGCGCTCGCTCGCGCCCGAGGACGAGGACGGCGAACCCGACGAGGTCCTGGTGGTCGCCAACCTCTCCCGGCACGCGCAGGCCTGCGAGCTGGATCTGTCGGACCACGTGGGCAAGCACGTGATCGAGATGTTCGGTGGGACCACCTTCCCACGGGTGACCGATCAGCCCTACGTGCTGACCCTTGGCCCCTACCAGTACCACTGGTTCTCGCTGCAGCGGGAACCGAGCCTGTTCTCGCTCTCGAAGATGCCACACTCCGGTATGCCAGACGACGAGGCAGCACGTCCGGCCCTGCCATCGGTCACGGTGTCGGGTCAGTGGACCGCGCTCCTGCGAGGCCCCGGACGCGATCGTCTCGCCGCCGTGCTCCCCGACGTCCTGCGTCGCCAACGGTGGTTCGGCGGCAAGGCGCGAGACATCCGCACCGTGGGGGTCGACGAAGCGATCCCGATCGGGCCAAAGGACCGACCGGCCTTCCACCTGCTGACCGTTCACGTCGAGTACCTCGATGGTGAGCCAGAGGACTACGTGGTGCCGATCCGGTTCGCCGAGGGCGAGGAAGCCGGCCGTCTGTTGGCGGTCGAACCCGACGCCGTGCTCGCGACCGTCAAGGGCCAGGGCCAGCGCGGTCGATCCGGCGTGTTGGTCGACGCACTGACTGACGCCGACGCCTCGACCGCCCTGCTCAGCACCATCGTGCGGAAGCGGTCCTACCGCGGGCGCGACGCCACCCTCACGGGACATCGCTCCCCGGCGTTCGGGCCCCCGCAGCGCGCCGATGGGCTCGAACCTCGACCCTTCCGCGGTGAGCAGTCCAACTCCTCGGTGCTGTTCGGCGACGAGTTGCTCATCAAGGTGCTGCGCCGCCTGGAACCAGGGGTCAGCCCCGACGTCGAACTCGGACGGGTCCTGACCGGCTTCCCGCACGTCCCCGATGTCCTCGGAACCCTCGACCTCATCCCCGATGCCGGTGGCGAACCGCGCACCGTGGCGATGGTGCAGCCCTTCGTCGCCAACGAAGGCGATGCCTGGGAGCACACGCTCAATGAACTCGGCCGGTTCGCGGAGCGGGTCGTGTCCGAACATCTGGAGGACCGTCCGACCCCTGCAGCCACCCGCGGTCCCCTCGAGCTCGCTCGACGTGGGGTGCCCGAGGAGGTCCACGCCAAGGTCGGCCCGTTCCTGGAGTTCGTCGACCTGCTGGGACGCCGAACCGCAGAGATGCACGTCGCCTTGGCTTCACAGGAGGACCCCGACCTCGCTCCCGAACGGCTGACCGCACTCCACCGTCGATCGCTCTACCAGTCCCTGCGCAATGCCGTCCGGCTCGGGATGCGGTCCGCACGACGCTCGCTCGGAGGGCTGTCCGAGGAACTCGCGCGCCAGATCACCGAGGTCACCGACCGCGAAGAGGAGATGCTGGAGCGTCTCCAGGCGCTGTCGGACACCCCGTTGGAGGTCGCCCGGATCCGGACCCACGGTGACTACCACCTCGGTCAGGTGCTGTTCACCGGCTGAGATGTCGTCATCTTCGACTTCGAGGGTGAACCATCCAAGCCGCTGGGTGAACGACGCCTCAAGCGGGTCGCGCTGCGCGACCTCGCCGGGTTGCTCCGGTCGTTGCAGTACGCCACGGCCACCACCCTGCTCGACCAGCGAGAACGCGGCACCGTGTCACCGGATCAACCGGCCGACGACGCGCTGACCACCTGGCTGGACTGGTGGCTGTCGTGGACCGGAGCCGCGCTCGTCCAGGGCTACCTCGATGTCGCTGAAGGCCACCCCTTCCTGCCGGCCGACCCCGACCACGCCCGTACGCTGCTCGATGCGTTCGTGATCGAGAAGGCCGTGTACGAGCTCGACTACGAGCTGAACAACCGGCCCGACTGGGTCGGTATCCCCGTGGCCGGCATCCTCCAGGTGCTCGACCGCGACGAGAGGTGATGCCCGTGGAACCTGCCAAGCGCACCACCCCACCGTCGATGCTCACCGACGATGACGTCTACCTGTTCAACGAGGGCTCGCACCTACGTCTCTGGGACCACCTCGGCTCCCACCTGCGGTCGCATGACGGACTCGATGGCTGCTCGGTCGCCGTCTGGGCGCCCAACGCGGAGCGGGTCAGCCTCATCGGCGACGTCAACGGCTGGGATGATCAGAGCCACCCGTTGACGCAACGTGGGGTGTCGGGCATCTGGGAGGGCTTCGTCCCTGGCATGGGGCAGGGAGACGCCTACAAGTACCGCGTCGTCGGCGCCGATGGCGTCACCCGCGACAAAGCTGACCCCATGGCGATCCACACCGAGACGCCGCCGCGGACCGCCTCCAAGGTCTGGGACTCCAGCTACACCTGGCAGGACGACGCCTGGATGGCCAGGCGCGCGGATCGGCAGCATCACGACGCACCCATCGCGATCTACGAGTTGCACCTTGGCTCCTGGCGACGGGTCGAGGACGACGGCCGCGAACGTCAACTCACCTACCGCGAGCTGGCCGAACCGCTGATCGATCACGTGAGCGCGATCGGGTTCACCCACGTCGAGTTGCTCCCGGTGATGGAACATCCCTTCTACGGCTCGTGGGGCTACCAGTGCACGGGGTTCTTCGCCCCGACCTCGCGGTACGGCACCCCGCAGGACCTCAAGTACCTGATCGAGGAGCTCCACAAGGCAGACATCGGCGTGATCCTCGACTGGGTCCCCTCGCACTTCCCGACCGACGACTGGGCCCTCGGCGACTTCGATGGCACGCACCTGTACGAGCACGCCGACCCCCGCCAGGGCTTCCACCCCGACTGGTCGAGCTACATCTTCAACTACGGCCGCCCCGAGGTGGTCAGCTTCCTGCTGTCCTCCGCGCTGTACTGGCTCGAGGAGTTCCACGTCGATGGGCTGCGGGTCGATGCGGTCGCCTCGATGCTCTACCTCGACTACTCCCGCGATGAAGGCGAATGGGTCCCCAACGAGTGGGGCGGGAACGAGAACGTCGAGGCGATCGAGTTCCTCCGCCGCTTCAACTCCGAGGTGTTCGCCCGTCACCCCGGCGTGCAGACCTTCGCCGAGGAGTCGACCGCCTGGCCGATGGTGTCGCGACCCGTTTACGTCGGTGGACTCGGCTTCGGCTTCAAGTGGGACATGGGTTGGATGCACGACACCCTCCAGGTGTTCCAACACGACCCGATCCATCGCAAGTTCCATCACGACCAACTCACCTTCCGTGCGATGTACGGCTACGCCGAGAACTACTGCCTCCCCCTCTCCCACGACGAGGTGGTGCACGGCAAGGGTTCGATGATCACCCGGATGCCGGGCGACACCTGGCAGCGGTTCGCCAACCTCCGGTCGCTCTACGCCTACCAGTTCGCCACCCCGGGCAAGAAGCTGCTGTTCATGGGGGGCGAGTTCGGTCAGTGGCGTGAGTGGGCGCACGACAGCGGGCTCGATTGGCACCTGCTCGACGAGGATGCCCACCACGGGCAGCTCATGACCTGCCTGCGCGACCTGGCAACCATCTACCGCAACGATCCGGCCCTCCACGAGGGCGACTGCGAGCCCTTCGGGTTCCAGTGGATCGATGCCACCGACGTGGAGGGTTCGGTGTTGTCGTTCGTGCGTCGTGCACGCGACGGCCGCGAGGTGGTCGTCGTGGTGAACCTCACGCCGATGGTCCGCGACAACTACCGGCTGGGTGTTCCCCACGGCGGGCACTGGCGTGAGGGGTTCAACAGCGATGCGGTCGAGTACGGAGGCTCCGGCGTCGGCAACCTCGGCGGTGTCAACGCCACTCCTCACCCGTGTCACGGCCGTTCGCACTCGATCGTGCTGACCCTGCCGCCGCTGGCCGTCGAGATCCTGGTACCCGAGGTCGCGGACACGGCCGAGTCCACCGTCTGGGCCGAGGTCGAGATCGAAGGTGACGTGGTGTCGGACGCGGATCCGGTGGAGCCGGCTACAGGAGCACCCGAGCCTGCCCTGGCTGAGGAGGACCGCGACACCACCGTCGCGCGCACCGACCACAGACCGCCTCGCAGTCCGTCCTCGCGCCCGCTCCCCCCGAAGTGAGCTCGGAGCTGCATCGTCGAACCGATGCGGCGGCACTGCGCGCCTTGGAGATCCAGCAGCAGACCGTGCCTGGCGGCATCCACACCATCGACGACCTCCTCCAGCGGCGGTCGACGATCGATCGGCTGATCGCCGCCGCGACCGCCGACGTGCGGCCGAACCCACGTATC
>SKNK01000374.1 GCA_007120565.1 Nitriliruptoraceae bacterium
GGTTCCGAGGACGGCGAACAACAGCCGTCCCTGGCTCATGTCGGGCGTCGCCCAGAAGGCGATCAGGAAGCCGACCATGATCGGGTGCCTCACGAACCGGTACAGCATCGTCAGGCGGAAGCTCGGTGGGACATGCTCGCGGGACCGCGCGTCGGCGACCACCTGGCTGAGCCCGAACAGGTCGAAGTGGTTGATCATGAAGGTGCTGCCGACGACCGTCAGCCACCCGAGCAGGTAGATCCCCCAGAGCACAGCCCGCAGCCACCCGATGTCGACGGACCACACCGTCTCGGGCATCGGCTGCCACAGCCACACCACGGCGATGAGTACGAGGCTGGCGGCGAGCACGAAGCTGCTGCGCTCGATCGACGCCGGAACGAACCGGGTCAACCATCGCTTGAACGCCGGTCTCGCCATCACCGTGTGCTGGAGCGCGAACGCCCCGAGCAGAGCGGCGTTGACCACGACCGCGATCCCCGTCGGGCCGACCGTGCCGTCGTCGATCCCCCTGGGCACCACGGCGTTCGCGAGGAACCCAACCGTGTACGCGAACGCTCCCAGGAACGTCAGGTAGGCGATCAGGCCGTAGCCCATCACCAGGATCCGTCGCACCATCTCGATCACTCCTTGTCGTCCTTCGGGTCCAGGCCGGGGCTACGCCCGACTCGGCTGGCGGACATCGGCGTCGATCGCCACACCCACGCTCAACGAGTCCGCGACCGGCGACAGGCGCACCGCCTCAGCCAGCAGCCGGTCCAGGACGGCCCCGTCCGCGTCGGCCTCCACCTCGACGTCGAGGTGGATCTCCGACAGCCCAGGGCGGACACCCTCGACCCCGGCGTTCCCTCGCAGATCCAGGTGGCCCCGGCCGACGAGCTCGAGCCGCTCGATCTGGATGCCCGCGACCGCCGCTCCTTCGACGAATGCCTGAGACACGCAGGCGCCCAGGGCGGCGAGCAGCATCTCCCCGGGCGCCGGGCCGTGATCGTCACCGCCCAACGGCTGGGGGAGATCCGCGGGCATCGTCGCCTGCCGAGGGAGCCGATCGTCGCCGACGGCCAGCTCCTCCGTGCTGGTCCGGCAGGTGTACCCGTGCTGCCAGCGCGTGCGGACGCGAGCCACGACGGCGGCGCCCTGCGGGGCACTGACCACCAGCTCACCCAGTTCGGCGAGCTGTTCGGTATCGATGCCGTTGCACATCATGTCGTTCTCCTTGGTGGATCAGCTCCGCGCGATGGCGGTGTCGTAGCTGTCGAGGACCGTGCGCAGCTGCTCGACGGCTTCGGGCGGAAGCTCATCGCGGCTGTCGGTTGCGGCCCACCGGGCGGCGGAGATCAGCGCCGCGAGCTCGAGCGGGTGCAGCGTCACCTGCCACGCGGTCGGGCGTGTCCGCTCGAGCTTCACGGGATCCTCCTTCCCGGCGACTGCCGGCGGCGATCAGGCGCTGAGGTGCGCACCGATCTGCTCGAGCTCCTCGCCGAAGCGGGCCTCGTCCTCGCGCATCCCGTTCAGGTAGGTGCTCCAGCCAACGGTGTGCTTGGCGAGGTGCACGGCCTCCTGGATCTCCTCATCGGTCGCCCCGAAGAGCTTCGCGGCCTCCGTGTGGAAGAGCGTGCAGTAGCGGCAGTGCGTCTGAGCGTGCACCGCCAGCATCAGCAGTTCCTTGTACTTGTTGGGGATCAGCGTCTCGCCGAGTTCCATCCGCGAGAAGAGCTGCCACTCGTGGTCGAGGGCGTCCTCGGGGATGCGGTCGAAGAAGCTCGGGACGAGGCCAAGGGTCTCCTTGATCTCCCCCTCGACCTCGGAGCGTGGGCGTGCGGTGGCGGTCATCGCGGTCGTCCTTCCATCGTGGTCAGGTGCGATGGGAGCAACCCTGACGGGCCGCGTTGCAGGCGTGTTGCAACGGCGTTGCCGCCTCCCGGACCACGGCCCCTGGGTTGTCTCGATCGCGACACGGCTGGAGCCGCCTGAGGACGCACGTCAGCCGAGCGGTTCCCCGGGCACGCTCTCCGTGCGTTGCGTCGCGAAGCGCAGGAAGCGCGCTCGGACGGGCCCTTGAGGGAGCGAGTCGGCGAGGACGTCGAGGTGAGCGGCCGCAACCCGCTCGTGGGACGCCGATGGCTCCACGTGAGCCAGGGCGACCCGTGCTTCCCACGCCAGCGGGAGCAACCCCACATCCTCCGCTGCTGCGACCGCCTCCTCGAGCAGCGGACGCGCCGCATCTCGGTCGCCGACGACCAGCTCGCAACGCCCCCGCAGGAGGCGGTCGGTGGCCACGATCTCTCGCCATCCGGCCACCTCGGCTGGTCTACGTACGACGTCGAGCAACTGCACGGCGGCGCCGGTCTCCCCGCGTGCGATCCGGAGCCGGGCCACCGCCGCATAGGCATGGGCACCGTGCAGGAAGGCCCGCTCGGGAGGTGCCGTCACCCCGGCGAGGAGCCCCTCAGCGCGATCCAGGTGCTCTTCCGCGGCCACGCGATCACCTCGGCGCCAACAGGCGAGGGCGAGGTGGCTCACGCACCGGATCAGGTAGGTCTCCATCCCGTCGCGTTCGGCGGCGGCCGCTCCGCGATCCAAACAGGCAACGGCCTCATCGTGTGCGCCGACGTCGCTCAGCACCCATCCGAGCATGGCCTCGGAGAAGGAGCTCCACCAGGGGTGGCCAACCGATAGCTCGCTCTCACGAGCCGTGTGCGCGTCGGCGATCGCCCGTCCGTAGTCGCCCTGTTGGCGGCGGAGCCAGGATCGGTGCGCCACGAACAACGATCCCCATCGGTGACCGGTGCGCCGGTTGAGGTCGAGAGCGCGGTCGAGGAGCACCGCCGCCGTGTCCCACCGGGCCTCGGCGAGCGCCGGGATCATGGACTCGAACACGCACCACTGCAGGAGGGTCAGGTCACCAGCGGGTCGGAGGATCCCCTCGAGCTCCGGCAAGACCCTCCGGAGCCGATCGAGATCGCCCATGTAGGCGCTCGCGTTCTTGATCGCGTCCAACGCCAACGCCATAGCTCGGCTGGTAGCCAGCTCGCGCGCCCGTTCGAGCGCGCGCTCAGCCTCTCGGATCGCCAGATCGAACCGTGCCCGGTTGGTCCAGACCACCGCAAGGCGACCGAGCAGCTCCACCTCGAGTTCGCCGAGCTGTGCGGACACCGCGACGTCCAACCCGGCTTCGAGGTAGGGCACGCAGTCGGTCGACGGGCGCCCCATGCCAACGATCACGTCGCCGCCAAGCGCACGTAGGGCCGCTGCCTGCAGATCCGGGCGGCCACAGGAACGAGCGAGGTCCGCCGCTGCCTCGAGGTCCTGGAACGCACGCGTGTAGTCACCCAGCACCTCACGCACCTCGCCACGAGCCAGCCTCGCCCGGGCTGCTCCTGCCTGATCTCCGGCCGACTCTGCGGCTTCGATCGCGCGCGCGAGGAGCTGTTCGGCATCGCGGTTCGCGTAGCGACCTGCAGCGGTCGCCGCGGCCTCCAGCCAAGCTTCCAACGCTTGTGGCCAGTCCTGCGCGGCGCTGGCATGCATCGCCATGGCTTCGGGCTGGCTCGCGAACAGTCGGGCGGCACGGCGATGACGCGACACACGCACGGGTCGGGGCGTGGTCTCGTAGACGATCTCACGTGTTAGGTCGTTGCTGAACGCGAGCAACGGTCCGTCCTCGACCAGTAGTCGGGCCGTGATCGCGTGCCCTACCCGATCGATGATCTCCTCGGCGGCGAGGTCCAACAAGCTCCCTACGGCCTCCACATCGAACGTCGACCCCAGGATGGCCGCCCCACGCAGCAGTTCCTCGACGTGGGAGCCAGCGCGTTCGAGCCGCTGAAGGACCGCGACGCGAAGCGACTCGGGGACGGGAGGCTCAGCGAGGTCGGCGTCGGCCTCTTCGAGCGCATGCAGCGTCTCGATCACCGACAAGGTGTGCCCACGGGTGAGCGCCAGGATCCGCGGCGTCATCTCGCTAGCTCCTGCGCTCCGAGCGAGTTCCGCCACCGCGTCGTCGGACAGGGGGCCGAGATCGATCCGATGTGCGACCTCCTCGAGGGTCCGTACGACCTCGGCACCCTCTTCGATGCGGAGGGTCGCCACCACCAGGAGGCGTCCACCGGCCACATGCCGCTGGAGGTAGTGCAGCAACTCGATCGTCGACGACCCTGCCTGGTGCAGGTCATCGAGGAAGACCAGCAGCGGTTGCCTCGCCGACCACCCGCGTAGCAGCGCGGAGATGGCCTCGAAGGCTCGTCGACGTTCGACCCGAGGGATGGCCGGCTCGTAGGTCGAGACACCGAGCACTTCCGAGATCTCGGGAACGATCTGCGCCAGGGTCCCCTCCCAGGGCTGTACGAGGTCGCGGAGCTGCTCCGGTGGTGTATGCCGCACCAGGGAGGCGAGGATCTCCACGATGGGGCCGAGGAACAGCGACCGCTCCGCTTCGTAACACCGGGCCCTGATGACCATCCCGCCGACATCGCTTGCCACGGTCGATCCCGCCTCGACGAGCCGGGTCTTGCCGATGCCGGCTTCTCCCGTGACCAGCACCAACCGGGCGTGCCCCTGCGTGGCGTCGGCCCACCACTGACGCAGGGTCGCCAACTCACGATCCCGCCCAACCAGCTCACCGCCGCCGACCGAACTTCGGGCGCTTCGCGGCGCCCGACCGGGCTCCGTTCGAGTTCCTGTTGGCGCAGCCGGGGTCGGACCCGATGGTTCCGGTGCTGCTGGGATGGGACCCGATGGTTCCGATCGCGGCGTGGAGTCGAGTTGGTCATCCTCGCGCAGCAGGGCGAGATGGACCTGCTGCGTGCGCCCCGAAGGAGCGACGCCGAGCTCATCAGCCAGGGCCGAGCGCAATCGTTCGTAGGCGAGCA
>SKNK01000301.1 GCA_007120565.1 Nitriliruptoraceae bacterium
GCAGTGCCCTCGTAGGTGCTCTGCCCTGGGCGGCCACCGAGCGCGACGTGGGTGTAGTCGATGCCGGAGTCCAGGATGGCGATCGTGACGCCGTCTCCCTCGACGCCGAGGTCGTGGACGGCGTCGGCGCCCACGAGTTCGATGGTCTCGTCGATGTCGTAGGTGAAGTCCGGTACCGGCGCGAGGTAGCGCACATCCGGGTCAGCAGCCAGAGCACGCAGTTGCGACGCATCGACCTCGAGGGCAACGGAGTTCAGCGCGAACCGGGTCGTCCCCAACTCGCGGGCGCCGCGTGCTTCGGCACGGCTGCTGAACCGATCCTGTTGGGCGGACACGGCACGGTTCTGACGTACCTGGGCCGCCCGCTCCAGGCCACGGGCCCGGGTCACCGCCAACGGTTCTTCCCGGAGCACCGCGACGACCTCCACGGTCCCGTCCGCGTCGCGCAGGGTCGGTGGCAGCACATCGGTCACATCAACGTCTGGAGTAGGTCGCTCAGACGCCAGCGGCGCGTCCTGCGCGACCCCGGCAACTGGGAAGAGAGACAGGCCGAGCGCCATGGCGCTGGCCACTACGAGTGTTCGTCGCATGCGAAGATCCTCCGTCTGATCGCACGACGCCGCCCCTGCCCGGACTTCGGAGCTCTCCCACCTCGACCAGCTCCGGGATCCTGACGGTGAACGACACCAGCCGGCGGCACCGGCCAGGATGAAAAACCTAGTTACAAGGGACCAGCATGGCTATGGCCGACGAGGTATCGCGCTGAGGTGCGCGCCGGACGTGACAGGGCGGGCGGCCAACGAGACCTTCCCCCCCGAACGGTCCAGACCAGCGCACCCCGACCGGACACCGCTGTCCGGTTAGGTAGGCTGCGGCATGCCTACGACGCAACGTGCGACCAACCGAGGCCCGGCCGCGGCCGGCGCCAACCGCCGCGCACTGCTCGACGCCGCGCGGCGGCTGTTCGCCGAGCACGGCTACGAGGTTCCCTTGAGCGCCGTCGCGCGCGAAGCCGGGGTCGGGCAGGGCAGCCTCTACCGCCACTTCCCGGGCCGACTCGACCTGGCGTTGGCGATCTTCGAGGACAACTACGCCGAGTTGGAGCGCCTCGCCGCCGACCCCCACGCGCCTGGCGCCTTCAGCCAGCTCTGGCGGCGGATCATCGACCAGACCCTCGAGTCGAGGGCGTTCGTCGAGATGGTGGTCGAAGCCCGACGGCAACTGCCCGACGTCAAGGTCGTGAACCGCCTGCCGGAGATCCTGGAGGACCCGCTACGCGTGGCGCAAGCCGCCGGGCTGATCCCCCGAGAGCTCTCGGTGCACGACCTCATCCTGGCGCACCGCATGATCTACGGCGTGATCGTCACCGAGACGGATCCGGCGCTTGCAAGAAGCTCAGCTCTGCGCGCGCTGGCCATGGTGAACCCAGCACTGTCCTGGTCGGATGATGAGCGCGACACCGCGTGACATCGATCGATCCCTGCGAGGAGACACCGTGAAGGTCGCGAACAAGGTCATCGTCGTCATCGGCGGAGGGAACGGGATCGGGCGTCAGGTGGTGCTCGAACTCCTGCGCCTCGGGGCTCGCGTCGCTGCGGTCGATCTGCGTCAGGAGGGCCTCGACGAGACCGTCGAACTCGCCGGAGCCAGCGACCGGCTCGCCACGTTCCAACTCGACATCTCGGATCGCCACGCCGTGGAGGCCCTCCCGCCGCAGGTCGTTGAGGCGCTGGGCGAGGTCGACGGGCTGATCAACGTCGCGGGGATCATCCAGCCGTTCGTGCGGCTGAACGACCTGGACTACGACGCGATCGAACGCGTGATCAACGTCAACCTGTACGGCACGCTGCACACGGTCAAGGCGTTCCTGCCTGGACTGCTCGAGCGCCCAGTCGCCCACGTGACGAACGTCGCGAGCATGGGGGCGTTCCTCCCGGTCCCAGGACAGACGATCTACGGCGCGAGCAAGGCTGCCGTCAAGCTCATGACCGAGGGGCTCTACGCGGAACTGCTCGAGACCAACGTCGGCGTGACGCTCATCCTCCCCGGCGCGGTGAGCACCGACATCACGGGCAACTCCGGCGTTGCCTCCCCGGGCTCAGCCGAAGCACGCGAGAACTCGAAGATGCGCACCACCTCACCCGAAGATGCCGCCAAGATCATCGTCGATGGCATCGAGGCCGATCGTTTCCACGTCTACGTGGGCCGCGACTCGAGCATGATGAGCAAGTTCAGCCGGATCGCACCACGGCGAGCGACCCACCTGATCCAGAGCAAGATGAAGTCGTTGCTGGGCTAGCCCCGGTAGCGGAGCGGACGCGTTCAGTGGGGATCAGCGTTCGCGTGCCTGGTTGCGTGGCAACGACACCACGAATCTGGATCCGCGTGGCCTCGCCGGTTCATAGTGGAGTTGGCCACCGTTGCGCGCCACGAGGTCTTGGGCGATCGCCAGGCCCAGCCCCAGCCCGCGAGAGGAACGGGTGTCGCCGACATCAGCCTGTGTGAAGGTGTCGAACAGGTTCGGCACGAAGGGTTCGGGCACGCCCTCCCCCGCGTCGGAGACCACGATCGACGCGGTGTTGTCCTGGAGGTCAACCTCGATGACGATCGGTGGGTTGCCGTACCGCTCGGCGTTCGCGATCAGGTTGGTCACGACGGCTCGCAGATGGGCCGGGTCGACCCAGGCCTCGGCGTTCGGATCCCGGTCGATCAACTCCACCTCGAGGTCGGCGTAGTCACCGACCAGCCGACTCAACCACGGCACGAGCCGCAGCAACTCGGGCACGGCTTCGAAGTTGGCGTGCCGCGATCGGGTCGCGCTCAGCAGGCCGTCGACCACCACCAGGAGCTGCTCGGCGTTGCGCTTCACCACCTCCAGGTTGCCACGCAGGTCGTCGGAGAGGTCGGTGTACCGATGCAGGATGTGCTCGGTGAACCCGATGATCGGCGTCAGCGGCGTGCGCAGTTCGTGGGACACGATCGAAAGCAGGCGGTCCTTCTGTTCGTAGAGCTGGGCACGCTCGATCGCCTGCCCCACCTGCCGACCGAGGGTGCGCAGCAGGCCCCGCTCCGGCAGACCGAACGTGTCCGCATCCGCGAACTCGAGCACGAGCGTGCCCAGCCGGCGGTTCTCATGCTGGACAGCGACCGCGACGATGCTCCGGTCCGGGTCGACGACGACGTCAGAGATGCGCAGTGCCGCTACCTCGGCCCACGAAGCGTCCGAGAGCGGGATGCGGGGTGGTGTCTCGTTGTTGGATCCGGCTGGGGCGACCAGGACATCCCGTTCGATCAGCCACAGCCCTGCCTGCGAAGCGCCGAACGTCTGCTTCAAAGCGTCAGGTAGGACCTCGGTGACCTCGGCCACGGTCGAGGCAGCCGCGAGGTCGGCGGCTGCCTCCTGTAAGCGACGCAACCGAGCCTCGGAGCGTCGCCGGACCTCCAGCAGGCTCTGCTCGTAGCGGGGCCGTTGCGCGGCGTCGAGCAGGAACGTCCGGATCGTCGGCGACGTGTTCGGCCCACGGTCGCACGTCTCGCTGCTCATCAGGGCCGTCATGCCGGACCCGTCGGGGCGCTCGAGATCGATGGGGACCTCTCGCAGCAGCCCTTCGGCGGCGACCGTCGGCACACAGTAGGTGGCATGGAAGGTCCGCCCGGCGTCGGTGAGCACGTCAGCGAACGGGCGCCCAACGACGTCGTCGCGTCGCCGGTCGAGCCAGGCAAGCACGGTGTCGTTGACGTCCTCGACACGCCAGTCTGTCCCGGTGGCGACATAACCGAATGGAGCATCACCTGCGCCACCCGAGGGCTCGGACGTGCCAGATCTGGTCCGCTGCGCCAAGAAGCCGTGGATGACGGCGATCACCTCAGCGGGGGCGCTTATCTGCGGGAAGTGGCCGGCAGCGCGCAACAACACCAACTCGCTGTCGCGCATCCGCTCGTGTACGTACTCGCCGACCTCGCGTGGCGCGACCGGCTCCTCCGTGGCTTGCAGGATCAGTGCAGGCGTGCGCACCTCGGCCAGTTGCTCCCGGTGATCGGAGTACAGGACCACCTCGGCGACCTTGCGAACGATCGACGGGTGCGAGGCACGCAGGCTCTCGGCCAGCCGCGCGCTGAGCTCCCGACGCTCCTGATTGCCCATGAACAGCTGCGCTGCCTGATCGCACCAGACACCGTAGTTGCGCTCCATGGCGTCGAGCAGTGTCTCCACGTCTTCGAGCGTGAAGCCGCCCCGGTAGCCATCGTCGTCGAGGTAGCGGGGCGAGGGACCGATCATGACCAGGGATGAGAACCGATCCGGCTCCTCGATCGCCGCCAGCATGCTGATCGTGGCACCCGCCGAGTGGCCAACGAGGATCACGTCCTCCAACGCCAACTCGCGACAGACCTCCAGGACGTCCTCGGCGAAACCGTTCAGAGACCCGTGGACGAAGGGATCGTACGCATCGAGATCAGATCCGCCCGACCCCACCAGGTCGAGTAGCACCAGACGGTGGGAAGCCTCGAAGGCTGGCGCCACGAACCGCCAGATGCGCTGGTCGGTCGCGAGACCGTGCACGAACACGATCGGCTGTCCGTCCGATGGCCCGGACGTCGCCACGTTGTTGCGGACGAGGGCACTCATGCGTTGCGCGGACCCTTCGTTCCGGCGCGGACCTACCCCGACGGGAGCGCTCGGGCAGACAGCGCGAACACCCCGGCTCCCCACCATAGCGCCGTCCCGATGGTTCGCCGGCCGCTATCTCGCGCTCGTCCCTACGCGGACGCAGGCGGGACACCGAGCTCGGAAGGTGACCTCGACATCGAGCAACCCGAAGCCATGACGCTGATCGAC
>SKNK01000076.1 GCA_007120565.1 Nitriliruptoraceae bacterium
CACGAGCGGGTCTGGCGACGTGCTCTGGCGCTGGGTGCCGCCGTCGGCGTCTTCGGCCTCTCGTACGGGGTTCTGGCGGTCGCGGCAGGACTCCCCCCATGGTTGACCGTGCTGTCGAGCCTGCTCGTGCTCGCCGGAGGTGCCCAGTTCGCCTTCGTCGCGGTGATCGCGGCTGGTGGGGCTCCCCTCGCGGGCGTCGTCAGCGGCCTGCTACTGAACCTCAGGTTCATCCCCTTCGGCGTGGCCCTGGCCGCCAACCTCCCGCCGGCGCCACTGCGTCGTCGTCTCCTGGACGGCTACCTGTTGGTCGACGAGTCGGTCGCGCTCGGTCTCGCCGGTCCGCCGGCGGGCACCGCCTACCGCTTCCGGTTGGCCGGATGGACGGTCGTTGTGACGTGGGTGCTCGGGACCGCACTGGGCGCCTACGGCGGCCAACTCCTCGACCCCGAGCGTTTCGGTCTGGATGCCGCGTTCCCCGCGGGGTTCCTGGCCCTGCTCGCCCCGTGGTTGCGCACCCGAGCAGGCCGGGTCGCGGCCGCAGCCGGCGTCGGACTCGCGCTCCTGCTGACACCGATCACCCCACCTGGCGTACCGATCGTGGCCGCGGGGCTCGGGGCGTTCGCCGGTCTGTGGCTGGTGCCCAACCGCCCTGCTGATACAGCGGCCGACGACGTCGAGGTAGCGCCATGACCCTGGTCCTCGCGGTCGTCGCGCTGGCGGTCGGCACGCTGGCCCTCAAGGCCGTCGGACCGGTGACCGCCAGCGGCCGTGAACTGCCACCCTTCGCTCGGCGGTTGACCCAACTCCTGCCGGCCGCGCTGCTCGCCGCGCTGGTGGCAACGCAGACACTCGGCGACGGTCAAGCACTGACCCTCGATGCCCGCGTGGTCGGGGTCGCAGCCGGGGCGGTCGCGGTCATCTTCCGCGCCCCATTCCCCGTCGTCGTCCTGATCGGGGCCGGTGGTGCGGCGATCACCCGTGCCCTCGGCTGGGGCTGAGCGCGCCTACAACTCCTCGCGCGCGTACGCGGTCGCGAGGCTGTCGGCGTACTCGTTCCACCGGTTGCCCGCATGCGCCTTGATCCACTGCACGCGGAGTTCGGGGCGGGCCTGGAGGGCCTCGTACAGCGGACGGACCAGATCGAGGTTCTCGACGGGTCCCGTCTTGCGACGCCACCCACGCTTCGCCCAGCCCGCGGCCCACTCGGTCACGCTCCGGACGGCGAGGTTGGAGTCGCTGTACAGGGTTGCGGGGGTGCCCTTCGGAACGAGGTCGATCCCCTCGAGCAGCGCCACGAGTTCCATACGGTTGTTGGTCGTATCGGGATCGTGCCCGTGGGCCTGCGCGACCACCTCGCCGTCCACGACGTAGACGGCGCCCCACCCCCCGGGCCCGGGGTTCGGGCTCGCGGACCCGTCGGTGAAGACCCCGGAGTCCGGACCGTCCTGGTAGCGATCGAGCACCTCGGCGAGCGTCAGGTGCTGCTCGCCGCCCCGGGTGCGGGTGCTCTTGCCGGCACCGGATGACGAGGCAGATGGGTTCGATCGCCCCCCACCGGCGGAACGGTAACAGCGGCTACAGGTGCTCGGTTCCCACCCGGGATAGCGCTCGCGCAACCGATCGGGGACCGTGAACGACGCACCACATCGGGTGCAGATCGGGTCCGAGATGGTCGTACCCTCAGGGGAGGCGGAGCTCGGCCGGCAGCAGACGGCTACCGAACAGGTCCTTGGTGTACCGGCTGGGGAGTCCACGCGAGAGCAGGAACTCCGCGGGGTTCGCTTCGAGATCGAACCCGATCACGAGCTCGCAGTGCTCGCAGCGGTACTTACCCAGCCCGCTCGACCCACCGAGCAGATGCTGCTGATCATCGCAGCGCGTGCAGGAGCGGGTGTTCGGCACCTCCGCGATCGCGGTGGTGCTACCTGAAGAGAGCGTCGATTCATCCATAGCGGTAAGGGTACCGGTCGCCGGTGTCGCGACGTGCATCCCTTGCGCCACTCATCCGCAGGTCCTTCGACCCTGTACCCCTACGCCGAACCACAGGCTGCCACGCCAGGGCGAGTAGCGGCTCACCCAACGGCTGGCCCGCCCGCGCCTCGATCACCACACCCACGTATCGAGGCAAGCGGCTCGAAACTGGGTCGGAACTCACGCCCGTCCACATCAGCCGCCGGCGACCTCGACACTGTCCCGACCGCCTCGCTTGGCCGCGTACATCGCGGCGTCCGCTCGCTGCAGCGCCGCCTCCGGTTCCTGGTCGTGGGCGACGAGAGCCGCGACCCCGAAGCTGCCCGTGATCCTCAGCACCTGGCCGTCGTGCTCGACCCGCAGGGCTGCCAACTGCGCTCGCAGTCTCTCGGCGAGCCGGCGGCCATCCTCGAGGCTGGCACCGCGAACCACGAGGGCGAACTCCTCACCACCGAGCCGCGCGAGCACATCGCTCGCTCGACGGTCGGTTCGCAGCAGGTCGGCCACCTCACACAGCAGATGGTCCCCCGCCGCGTGGCCGTGGGTATCGTTGATCCGCTTGAACAGGTCGAGGTCCAGTTGCAGCAGGACCGCCGGCGAGCCGGTGCGCCGGACCCAGGCCAGCTCCCGGGCAGCTTCAGCGAAGAAGCTGCGCCGGTTCAGCAGTCCGGTGAGAGGATCGGTGCGTGCGAGACGTTCCAGTTCGTGCTGCTGCTCCTCCAGGCGTTGCATCGCGCGCTTGGAGTCGGTGATGTTGAACAGCATCCAGACGGCCAGTTCTCCCGCGTCCTCTACCGTCTCCATCGGCGCGACCCGGGCCTCGAACCACAGCTCGTCGGGAACACCGATACGGCCCTCGACGCCATCGACATCGTCACGGCTGAGCTGGTACTCGTAGGTGATGACGCTGCCGGTGTCGAGCGCCTCGCGGATCCGGTGCAGGAAGCTGTCGGCCACCTCGGCCGGGAGCACGTCGTGCAGAAGCTTGCCGACCAGGCTCGATCCGTCGTGATAGCGAAGGTCATCGCGACCTCCAAGGACCGCGTGGTAGCGCCCGTCGCGGTCGAGGACGAAGACCAGGTCCGGCAGCGCCTCCAAGATGGCTTCGAGCAGCGGTTGATCATGCTTCGACAGCTGCTGTCGCCCGCGCATCCTGCCTCCTGACTGCTCCCCGAGATGAAGCTGGACTCGACTGCCGGGCGGAGGGTCTACGAGGCTCCGATCCGGGCGGCATCGCCCGGATCCGACCAACGTACAGCCGCTACGACCAGAGCGTCGAGGTTCCTCGACCCCCGGACCTCCCTCCGATCCGGCGTGCTCGGCCAACATCGACGCACCTACTGGCGCGGCCTCGACGTCCGAACCCACCTCAGCATCGCCGGCCCTCAGCGAGCTCCGGAGGCAGGATCGGTCACGATGGCGATCGCGCCATCGTCGGTGCGTACAAGCTCCAGCCGCCGGCCCTCCGGGCCGCGTTGGGGCCGTCCGAGGTCGCGCCACCACCGCTCCACCGACGTATCCACCCCGTGCAACACGATCTCCAGTGGACGCTCGGGGGCGGCCTTCAACCAGCGTCGTACGGACCTCGGGTGCGCCGGCAGCACGGCTTCGACCGTTCGCGATCGGTACCAGGCCGACGGCGGCGGTGGCTGATCGACGGTCAGCAGGGCACGGCTACGGGCGACACGATGGGCGCCGATGTCCGCGCCAACCGCGCCATGCAGGCGAGCCCGGATGGCCGCGGGGGCGACCTCGAGCAGATGGGCCCCGACCGGTCCGGTCGGCAGCGCCTCGGGGTCGCCTCGCCTGGCCAGGTGCTCGCCACCTGGCAGCAGGGTGCTGGACGCGACCGCCGATCCTCGCCGCCCCTCCCCCAGCCACACGATCGCTTCGACCAGGTCTGCGCCGAGTTGGACGAACTCGAGTTCACCATCCGGGAGATCCGGGTCCGCAAGGTCGACCGCCGGGGACAGCACGATGCCGACGCCGGGTGCCGTGCCGAACCGTTCCACGATCGAGGGCACCGGCGGCAGGTGTTCGCGGAGGGCGCGGACCCGGGTGGTGCCGCGTCGTCGGCCAGGGTCCGCGTGCACCCACCACGTCGTCGGCGCATCGACGTCGAGAGCGTCTGAGAGCCGGGTCTCGATCTCGAGCTCACGGACACGGGCGTTGTGCTCCAGCAACATCAGCCGCCCGGGGTCATGGTCGACGGCGATCACCCTGCACCCCGCTTCCGCGAGCGCCAGTGTGTCGCCGCCAATGCCAGCGCAGAGGTCCAGCACCGTGCGGTCCTGACCGACGAACCGCCGTGCTCGCCAGGCCGAGACCTCGGGATCGCTGGCTTGTTCCAGACCTTCGCGGGTGAACAGCAACGCATCAGCATCGCGCCAACGGTCTCGTGCTCGGCGGCGCGCGGTAGCGGCCGCCAGTACCGCGGAGGCGTGCTCAGGAAGGAGGCCGCGATCACGGAGCCGCTGAGCGATACGGAGTTCCTCGCCGCCGACGTCGAGGTCCGACGTGGCATCGGCGACCGCGTCGAGCCCGGCGGACGAGGTCAGCCATCGTGCGGTGTCGGGGTCGATGTCGGGCACGGCTCTCGTCGTGATCGTCGGCGGTCGGTAACCGTAGCCGTGCACCCTCCAACATCGAGATTGCGTTAGATGGTGGTCGTGGCGCTCGTATCTCTCTAGGCTGCGCGCAGGACACGCCGCTCCACGCGGTGATCATCTGATCGGAGGCACTATGGCTGCAGCCAAGAAGAGCCCCGCCAAGAAGGCGGCGAAGAAGACGGCCAAGAAGGCCGCCAAGCGAGCCCCCGCGAAGAAGACCGCGAGGAAGGGCGCGAAGAAGACGGCCAAGAAGG
>SKNK01000515.1 GCA_007120565.1 Nitriliruptoraceae bacterium
CGAGCTCCTCGGCCACCACCGCGACAGCGACCGAGTGCGCCCCTTGGCCCATCTCGGTCCACCCGTGGCGGACCTCGAGGGTGCCGTCGGCATCCAGCCGGACGGTCGCCTTGGACAGCTCGCGCACCCCGTTTCCGAGCCCGGAGTTCTTGAGCGCGAAGCCGATCCCGCAGGCATGGCCGGCAGCTCGTGCTTCGTCGTAGTGCGGTTTGATCGCCTCGAGCGTCGCCACCGCACCACGCGCTCCCGCATCCATGATCTGGCCGGGGCCCCACACCCCGCCCGGGGTGATGGCGTTGCGTCGACGGAGCTCCCATGGGTCGATCCCCGTCTGCTCGGCGAGACGCTCCATCACCCCCTCCATCGCGAACTGGGCCTGGCTCGCGCCGAAGCCGCGGAACGCACCGCACACCGGGTTGTTGGTCCGAACCGCGAGGGCTACGACATCCACGGCGTCCCACGCGTAGGGCCCAGAGGCATGGCCAGCGGCTCGTTCGAGGACCTTGGCCCCGACCGACGCGTAGGCGCCAGAGTCGCCGACGATACGCACGCGCAACCCCGTTAGCCTGCCGTCCTCGTCGCAGCCAGCCTGATAGGTGAGGCGCATCGGGTGGCGTTTGGGGTGGAGGAGGAGGCTCTGTCGACGCGTCAGGACACACGCAACGGGGCGGTCGAGCAGCCACGCCGCGAGCGCGGTCTGCGCTTGGTTGCTGAGGTCTTCCTTGCCGCCGAAGGCGCCCCCACTGCTGACGAGCTCGACGGTGACGTGGTCGGTGTCGATCCCCAACACGCTGGCGATCTGATCGCGGTCGTCCCAGACGCCTTGCCCGCCGGAGTAGACGTGCAACCGCCCATCGTCGAGGGGAACCGCGAGCGTGGCCTCCGGCTCGAGGAAGGCGTGCTCCACCCGTTGCGTCTCGAACACGACGTGGACGGCGTGCGCCGAGGCCGCCAACGCTGCGTCGGCATCACCGCGACGGTACGCCGATCTTGAGAGCAGGTTGTTGTCGGTCCCCCAGACCGCCGGCTCGGGGTGGACGAGTGCCTGCTCCGGATCCGTGAGCACGGGGAGTGTCCGGGCGACCACGTCCACCGCGTCGGCGGCGGCGCGTGCGTGCTCCTGGGTGTCGGCGACGACCATGGCCAGCACGTCGCCGGCGTACGAGGTACGCCCTCCCTCGGGCACGAACACCGGCCAGTCCCTGTCGAGGAGCCCCACACGGAGCTCTCCGGGTACGTCAGCGGCCGTCAGGACCTCGACCACACCTGGCATCGCCGTGGCGGTCGACGTGTCGATGCGTTCGATGTCGGCGCGCGCGTGGTCGGTGAGCCGCAACGCGCCGTACAGCATCCCTTCGACCCGAAGATCCGCAACGAACCGTCGGTCACCGAGTGCCAGATCGACCGCCTCGTAGCGGCGGCCGCTGGATCCAACCCCGGTGATCGGCGCGCTCTCCGGCACCTTGCCGGCGGCGAGTAGCTCGATCGCGTCGAGGATCGAGGCATACCCGGTGCAACGGCACAGGTGCGCTCCGAGCCGGTTCGCCGCCTGCGCTCGGGTGAGGTCGCTGCCGTGCAGGTCGAGCAGCTCCTTGGTCCGCACGAGGATCCCCGGCGTACAGAACCCGCACTGGAGCGCGCCGGTGTCCGCGAAGGCCGCTGCGAGCCGGCTCCTCTCCTCCTCCGCCACACCTTCGAGGGTGATCACGCTGGCTCCGGCGACCTTCGCCAGAGCGGTGCGGCAGGCCAGCACCGCACGGCCGTCGACGAGGACGGCACAGCATCCACACTGCCCTGATGGTGCGCACCCGTCCTTGGGCGAGGTGACGCCGAGCCCGTCGCGCAACGCAGAGAGCAGATGTGGGTGGTCGCCGACCTCGACCGAGGCGCCGTTGAGCAGGAATCGTGTCGGAGTCACCTCGCCCTCCTCATCGGTAGGTACCGCCGAGCGACCAGGGCCGTGACTGGCGCAGCTCGATGCCGTTGTGCGGGCGGGGCCACCGACCCGTCTCCGAAGCGAGAGGGTGGTGGCCCCCAGGGAAGCATCAGACCTCGGTGAGTGTTGGCATCCCGCGTTCCCCTCGCTCCTCCTCGGTCAGGGGTTTGGTCGTGTAGCGCATCACCACCATCATCGCCGCGAGGATCAGGTAGCCCCACACGAACTCCGATGCGGCCTCCTGCATGAACCCGAGTTCCGGGGCATGGATCACCCCGGCGGCGGCGAACACGGCGAGCGTGACTGCGGCGACGGCTCCCTTGAACCACTGCCGATCGATCATGAACACCGCGAGGGCACCCCACAGCATGGCGGTCATCAGCGCCCCCTGCGCGAGCGGAACGACCGCCGTCGAGATGCCCTCGACGGCCTCGGCACCGAAGCGCGTGTTCGTGAAGTTGGCGAGGTAGGGGATCATGGCCAGGGCGACCGCGGGGGCGTGCCGCGCGGGGACGGTGGTGAACGCGTTACCGATCATCACGATCCCCACGAAGACCAGGATCGGAGCGATGACGGCCAGCGGGATGATCTGCGCGATCACGCCGATCAGCCCGAACGTGGCCGCGAGCAAGTAGACGACACCGTTGGCGATCGAATACCCCCGGCCCGCCTTCATCTCCTTCGTTCCCACGGAGGCGATGTACACGGTCGTGGGGAGCACGCCACCGAAGAGACCACCGATGCAGGTGCCCACTCCGTCGACGATCTGCGCCTCACGCACGCTGTAGTCGTCCCCGAGCGCGGCGACGGCCTCGACGTTGTTCATCGTCTCGAAGAAGTTGTAGATGGCGATCGGGACGATCACCGCGAGCAACGCGGTGTGTGGGCCGAACAGCTCACCGAGGCCCTGGAAGCCGGCGATCGTGGGTAGCGGCGGGTACCACCCGGCGGACTCCGCTCCGTCGGCGATGGCGCTGACCTCGGCCCTCCCGAGGGCGTAGGCCAGCCCGGTGCCGACCACGATGGCGACCAGGGTCGCGGGAACCTTGCCGGGGAAGCTGACCTTCGCGACCAATCCGATGAGCACGACGCCGAGCGCGATGCTGCCGACGATCGGCATACCGAAGGTCTTGAAGAACAACTCGCCGGCGATGAACGTGAACGCGACCCCGGCCAGGGCGCCGAGCATCGCGGCACGTGGGAGGTTGGCGCGGACCCACGGCCCGATGAAACTGCCGAGGACCTCCAACAGGCCCCCGACGAACACGGCGGCGACCCCGATCCTCCACGCGAGCTCGGGATCGCCGGTGATGGCGAGCGCGGGAGCGAGGATGCCGAAGGTGTAGACGAACTGGATCGGGGTCGAGATCCCGTAGGCGAGGGCGGTGACGTCGGTGCGTCCCTCGCGTTCGGCCATGCGGCGGGCCATGTAGGCGTACCACAGGTTGCCGGCGAGGACGGCCACGGCGGCGCCCGGGATCATGCGGGTGAAGATGATGTCGGCGGGGAAGCCGATCCCTGCCATCAGGATGGCGATGAGGGCGAAGTTGGCCAGGTTGTTCTGGAACAGCGCGAAGAACCCGTCGACGTCCTCGCGCTTGAACCATGGGTAGTGCACGGAGGGCTTGCTGCTGGGTCGTATCGGTTTCAGCATGACACCGCTCCTTCCGACTTCGGTAGGCAGCCTTGGTGTTCCTCTTCCAGGCACCTCCGGGTCGAACGTCACGGCGCGGGCACGGTCGGCACGGCTGCTCGGATGCCGAGTGGCCCGTAGCGCTCGCTCTCCCGAGAACAGTGAGTCCCACGACCCATGGTTCCATGGCCGTCAGTGAGCCCACAGAGGACTTCGTCCCAAGCCGCTCACCGGACGCGCGCTGGGACCACGGAGCAGCTGAGCCCGACCATCCCGTAGCCCCGAGATGAGCTGGCCACACTCGCGAGTTCGGGGTGGTCAGCGGCCCTTCGGAGGCGCATCCTTGCGGAGACTCGACAGTTCCATCTCGAAGTCCTCCGGTCCCTGGAAGTCCTTGTAGACCGAGGCGAACCGCACGTAGGCAACCGGATCGAGCTCGCGAAGCTGCGCGAGAACCTGCAAACCCACCTGCTCCGACGTGACCTCACGTTGACCGGTCTCGCGTAGCGCCGACTCCACCTCGGTTGCGGCCCGGCCCAGCGTGTCCGCGGGAACACGGCCTTTCGCCGAGCGGGCCATACCGTCCAGAACCTTCGCGCGGGAGAAGGGCATCGCATCGCCCGAGCGCTTGCGGACCACCAGCTCCGGAAGTTCGATCCGTTCGAAGGTCGTGAAACGCACGTCACAACGCCGGCACTCTCGACGACGCCGGATGGCCTGGCCGTCCTGGATCGGACGTGAATCGACCACGCGATCGTCATCCGCTCCGCACGAAGGACAGCGCACGTCACGTGCTCCTTGGAGGTTGGGCCAGCCCCACCGAGGGGCAGGGTCGTCGACCACGCTAGGACGCGAGGGGCCATGAGCCGAACACGTCGGTGCGTCCGGTGGTGATCGGGCGCTACGGTTGCTCCATGACCTCTCCGACCCTGCATGCCGGACCTGAAGCGCTGGGCATCGAGCTCAGCGCAGACGCGTGGGTGGAAGACGGGTGGTTGGTTCGTGAGGTGACCGCCCCCGCCGGTCTCGACGGTCCGCCGGGGGTGTTGCAGGGAGGCTTCTCCGCTGGCGTCACGATGGCGATCGCTCGTCATGCGGATCGGTTCGGCGCCCCGGTCACCTCGATCGATGCTCGGCTACATGCCCCGACTCCCCTTGGCCGGACCCTGCAGGCACGGGTCCGGCCGAGCGAGCACGCAGCGAGGTACCTCGTGGAGACGCGGGATGAGGATCGCCTGCTCGTCAGTGCCGAGGTGGA
>SKNK01000121.1 GCA_007120565.1 Nitriliruptoraceae bacterium
AGAGCCATCGAGCTTGAGAGACGTCGAGGTGGTGGATGGTGCGGCGGTCAGTCGCGCCGCCGATGCCGGCGATCCTGTGGCGCTGGAGCTGCTGCACGAGGTCGGCGGGTGGCTGGCCAGTGCGATCGCGAGCTGCATCAACGCGCTGGACCCCGAGCTGGTCCTTCTCGGAGGGGGCGCGGCTGCCGCGATCTCGCCCCACGTCTTGCCGACCGTGCGCACATCGGTCGACGAACTGGTACTCGGCCGGGACTTCCGCGAGGCTCCACCGATCGAACTCGCCGTTCTCGGGGACGACGCCGGCACGGTCGGTGCCGCCCTGTTCGCTGCCAACCGGGCTGCCGGGAACAGCATCGCCCGAGGGGAGGCCGGTAGATGATCCGAGTGGTGACCTACAACGTCAGCGGAGGGCTCGACACGAGCGCCGTCGCCTCGGTCCTGCGGGGGATCGACCCCACGATCGTCTGCCTGCTGGAGCGTCCGGGGGGCGGCCGGCTGCGCACCATCGCTCGCGCGTGCAACCTCGAGGTCGTTGCCCGTGCAGGACGCAAGGGCAGTGGGAGCGCCATCCTGGCTGACGAGCGGGTCCGGGTGCTCGCGAGCGCCCACGTGCCCCTCTCGGTCCCGAAGGAGATCCCCACCCGCGAGGCGACCCAGGCCATCGTCGGCATCGACGGGCTGCGCCTGTCGGTGACCGCGGTCCAGTTCGGGCTTCGTCCGGAGGTGCGGCAGACCAACCGCGAGGAGCTGTCGGCCTACCTCGACTCCATCGACCTTCCCAAGATCATCGGGGCAGATCTGAACGAGTCGGTGCGCTCGCCCGTCGCCGGGCACCTCGCGGGCACCTTCCAGGACGCGTACGGCGTCGCGGGTGGGTCCGGCGGCCAGACCTATCCGACCAACGACCCGAGCACGAGGCAGGACTTCGTGTTCGTCGACCATCGTCTTCGCGTGGTCGCCTGTTGGGTCCCAACCGAACCACCGATCGATGTTGCGAGCCACCATCGACCCGTCGTCGCCGAGGTAGAGGGCATCGAGGTCGGCACGCAGCTCGCCGAGGAGGACGATCGCTCGTGAGCTTCCCTCGTCAGCTGGCACGCACCCGCAGGTTCACCCTGGGGGTCCCGCGTTCCTTCAGCTTCGCGGCAGATGGCCGCCGCGTGCTCTTCCTCCGCAGCCCAGCCGGCGACGACCCGGTGACCGCCCTGTGGCTGGTCGAGCATCACGAAGACGGTGGTGTACATGAACGCTGCCTCGTCGACCCTCGTTCCCTCGAGACCGGGGAGGACCTCCCTCCCGAGGAGCGTGCCCGTCGCGAGCGTGCACGTGAGCAGGCGAGTGGTGTGGTGGCGTTCGCCACCGACCGAGGCGCGGACCTGGTGGCCTTCGCCCTCGGTGGCCGACTCTTCACCCACCACGTCCCAACGGATACGACCGTCGAGCACCCGAGTGCCGGACCGGTGTTCGACCCTCGGCCGTCCCCCGATGGTCGCCGCGTCGCCTACGTCAGTGGTCCTGGTCTGCACGTGCTCGAGTTGCCTGGGGGGCCGACCCAGCCCGGTGCGACCCGTCCACTGCTCGTCGAGGGCGGGATCAGCTGGGGTCGAGCGGAGTTCGTTGCCGCGGAGGAGATGCGTCGGACCCGCGGGTACTGGTGGGGTCCCGACAGTGCTCGCATCGCGGTGACCCGTGTCGACGAGTCCAACGTCGGCGTCTGGCACATCGCGGATCCGGCGAAGCCCTGGGAGCCCGCACGGGAACATCGGTACCCCGCTGCTGGAACCACCGATGCCGACGTGCGGCTCGCGGTGGTCTCCCTTGAGGATGGGCGACGCATCGACATCGACTGGGACCGTGAACACTCGCCCTACCTCTCGCGGGTCGCTTGGGATGATGATCCCGAGGTCGCCGACCGGCTCACGGTGCAGGTCCAGACCCGGGATCAACGCTCGGTTGAGATCCTGCGGGCCGATACGACCAACGGCCGCACCGAGGTACTGAGGACCTTGGCCGATGATGCCTGGGTCGAACTGATCGTTGGCGCTCCGACCTGGTACGGCTCTGCGCTGGTCACCGTCGAGGACCTGGCGGATGCCGGACCGGGGGGAAGCCGGTCGCTGGTCGTCGATGGCGTTGCCGTGACCGAACCGGGGATGCAGGTCCGGTCCGTGGTCTGTGCGGATGAGCAGGGCGTGGTCTTCACCGCATCCACCGACGACCCCACGGCGATCTCCGGCTACCGGTGGAATGGAGACAGCGTGATCCGGCTCGGTACCTCTACGCCGGGTGTGGCGGTTGTCGCCTCGGGTGGCGGGACCGACGTTCTGGTCACCGCAACGGATGAGACACCTCTACCGAACGCGGAGATCCACTGGTCGCCAGCGCTCGGCGGTGGCCGGCAGGAGGTCGCCGTCCACGCCCAGGTACCGGAGGTCACCGCGGCACCCCGTTGGCTCACCCTCGGCGAGCGGGAGCTACGTGGGGCGTTGCTGTTGCCGACCGATGACGACGGCACCGGTTCGCTCCCGGTGCTCCTCGATCCCTACGGCGGCCCCCACGCGCAACGGGTGGTCCGCAGCGCCACCGCGATGGCGACATCGCAGTGGTTGGCCGATCAAGGCTTCGCGGTGCTGGTCGTTGACGGTCGTGGCTCGCCCGGTCGTGGACCGGCCTGGGAGCGTTCGTTGCACGGTGATCTGGCGACCATCCCCCTCCAGGATCAACTCGATGCCCTGGACGCCGCGGCGAAGCTGGAGCCCCGCCTGGATCTGGAGCGCGTCGCGATGCGGGGCTGGTCGTTCGGGGGCTACCTCGCCGCCCTTGCGGTCCTGCGAGCCCCCGACCGCATCCGTGCGGCGGTCGCGGGGGCTCCCGTCACCGATTGGCAGCTGTACGACACCCACTACACCGAGCGGTACCTGGGCACCCCGGAAGGCGCACCCGAGGCGTACGACGTCTCGAGCCTGATCGGACCCGAAGGCGAGTTGGGTCCAGCCGAGCCATGGCCAGAGGATGCCGAACCCGAGCTGATGCTGATCCACGGCCTCGCCGATGACAACGTGGTCGCTGCCCATGCGTTGCGTCTGTCGAGCGCGCTGCTCGCCGATGGCCGTTCACACCGGTTCCTACCCCTCTCCGGGGTCACCCACATGACCCCCCAGGAGGTGGTGGCGGAGCAGCTCCTGACGCTGCAGGTTCGGTTCCTGCAGCGGGCCCTCGACGTGCCGGCGCGCTAGACGTGCCGGCGCGCTCGACGTGCCGGGCCGGTGGTGCGGTGCGCCCGTCGTTCCGGTGCGCCCGTCGTTCCGGGCCGGTGGTGCGGTGCGCTCGCTGTTCCGCTTCGGTGGCCCAGTCGAACCCTGGTCAGAGTCCTCGGCCGCCACCGCGGCCACCGGATCCCTCGCCGTTCTGCGCCTGTTTGCCGAGCACGTAGACCAACGCCGCGACCGTGAACACCAGGATCGGGATGCGCGCGGGAGGGATCACCAGCGCCAGGATGGTGCCGATCACCAGGATGAGCAGCGGCTTGGACATCGAGCCGAGACGCGACGAGGACAGGGAACGATCCGAGGTGTCACGGCGGCTCTTCTGTGGCTGCCGGGACTTCGGCTGGCGCGGTTGTTGCTTCGCGCGAGCGGCCTGGGCGATGGCGTCCATGTTCGCGACCAGGGTGCGATGTGCCTGGTCCGCCTCGGCGTCGTCGACGGTGACCGAGATGCCCTCGCGGGTGCGGCGGGCCTTGGGGGACAGGCCCGCCTGCTGGAGCGCATCCAGCAACACGCGAGCCTGCTCCGGCGGCCAGGTGCCAAGATCATCCGCCACGGTTCCTCCGGCTGACGTTCTCACGCATCGGGGTCGTCTGCGAGGTCTGCTCGATCGGTGAGCCATCCTGGAACCCGGCCTGCGGGAGGTGCCCCAGGCGCGGTTCCGCGGACGTTCGGCCATCAGCGATCGTTCGCTGACGGCTCGACGCTTGCTGCTCTGGACCCTAGGCTAGCGGGTAGAGCCGATGGAACATCTGCGGCACCGGTCCGTGGACCGTGGCCACAGACGATCACACCCGGTACACCGGTTCGCGACGGGTTCGCAACCACGGGCTCGGGACGCAGCGATCGACCCAAGACCGTGCCAGAACCAGCGCCGACGCGACAAGGAGCCACCGTGCCAGGGATGCGTGACGCACCACGCATGTACCGGACGTTGCGTCGGATCGTGCCGCCGGTGGCCAACCCGTACTTCCACCTCCAGCTCGAGGGTCTCGAGAACGTCCCGGACACCGAACCGGCCATCCTCGCGTCGAACCACCTGTCGTTCATCGACTCGATCGTGGTGCCGATGAACGTCCCGCGCCCGGTCTACTTCCTGGGCAAGTCCGACTATTGGGACTCGTGGCGGACCCGCTGGTTCTTCAAGGGGACCGGGGTCGTTCCCGTGCAGCGTGGAGGTAGCGGTCAGGCCGACGACAGTCTGCGTACCGGCGTCGAGATCCTCCGAGGCGGTGATCTGCTCGGGATCTACCCGGAAGGCACCCGTAGCCCCGATGGGCGTCTGTACCGCGGCAAGACCGGCCCCGTGCGGATGGCGTTGGAGGCGGATGCACCCATCGTGCCGTGCGCGGTGTTCGGCACCGACCGCGCGATGCCGACCGGCCGCTACCGCCCGCGCCGTCAACCGGTGACCGTGCGCTACGGCCGTCCTCTCGACCTGTCGCGGTACCGCGACCGTCGCGATGACCCCTTCGTCTTGCGTTCGGCCACGGACGAGTTGATGTACGAGA
>SKNK01000255.1 GCA_007120565.1 Nitriliruptoraceae bacterium
AGGTCGCCCGTCGCGATCAGCTCCTCGAGGCGTTCGGTTGCCTCCTGCGCACCACAGTCGGCGGGCAGCCCGTCTCTGGCCAGTTCGGGGGTATCGATGTTGAGGAGGCGCACGCGGATCGACCCTCCTTCGGTGATGGAACCGCCCGGAGCCGCGATCACGCGCACCGTGTCCCCGTCGACCACCCGATCCACGATCGCCCCTTCAGCCTCTTCGGCGACGTCAGGTGGCAGGACTGCGGGCGCCTCCGTCGGGGCCTCATGGGGGACGTCGGTCGGCACCTCGCCGTGATCCGAGCCATCCGGGGCAGTCGGCTCGTCACCTCCACCCGACCGCTCGGAGGTGGGCGGCCAGCCCTCCGCCGACGAGGGCCGGTCATCGGAGAACGCGGTGACCACCTGTCCGATGAACCAGCTGCCTCCGAGCGAGAGGAGGGCGACCAGAACGATCACCCCTGCCACCGTGAGGCCCATGCGGTGGACCCGGTTCACCATGCCAGGTCACCTTCGCGACGTGCACTCCGTGGTTGCCGCCCGCCGGCCTCCCACTCGACGCTCACCCGTCGACCGACGCTCCGGCTTCGGCGAGCTCGGCGTAGCCACCGGCGTCGTAGAGGTCGGAGAAGCCCTGCTGCTCCATGATCGCCACGGCGTTCGCGCTGCGGTTGCCGGTCCGGCAGTACACGACGGTGGTCGCGTCAGGCTCGAGCGCAGCGATCCGCTCGGCGAAGTCCCCACCCTGGATGTCGATCAACTGAGCACCATCGAGGCGGCCATCGGCGTACTCCTCCGGTGTCCGAACGTCGATGATCACCACATCGTCCTGGTCCCCAAGCAACTCGACCGCCGTTGGGGCATCGATCACGCGAGGCGAGGCTCCATGGTCGTCGGCGCCGGCGGAGGAGCATGCGGTGAGAGCGAGCAGTACGGCTATGGCGAGGATGGCGCGCATGGCATCTCCGGGAGCGGGAGGTGAAGTTGCGGGAGGCGGTGGTGCGGGAGGCGGGCGTTGCGAGAAGCGGACGACGGGTCGCGGAATCCGATCACTCGGGGTCGGGATCGCTGAAGGTCGTGGTCGGTCCTGGATCGCCATCGGCGCGCCAGGAACTGGTGTACAGGAACCGTTGGCCTCGGATGAGGGTCACACGGCACTCGACGAGACGGCCATCGCTACTGCCAAGGCGACGCACACGAAGCAGCGCCTCGTCGTCGTCGAGCTGTAACAGGTCACGAGCATCCGCATCGGGGATCATCGGTTCGAGGGTCTCGTCGACGGCCGTGATCCGGACGCCGGCCCGTGACAGCAGCTCGTCGTACAGCGCGGTTCGCGTCAGGTCCACGTCGAGGATGTGCCGACCGATGTCGCGGGGGAGCCAGACGCTGTCGAGCGCGAGAGGTTCCTCGCCGGCGTAGCGCAAACGTTCGAGCCGGACCATCTCGCTTCGGGGCGGCAGATCGAGACGGGCGGCGACCGCCGGGTCCCGGGCCACCTCGAGAGCCAGGACCTCGGAGCGTTGCTCGAGGCCGCGGTCCTCGACGGCGCGGAACAGGCTGTAGAGGCCACCGAGCGGCTGGGTGAGGCGGGCTTCGTTGAGGAAGCTGCCACGGCCGCGGTGGCGATCCACCAGCCCTCTAGCGCGCAGCCGGCGGACGGCCTCCCGCACCGTGTGGCGGCTGACGCCGTACTGCTCGGTCAGCTCCTTGTCGGTCGGGAAGCGGCCCGAGATGTCGCCGTCCTCGATCCGTCGCTCGAGATCGTCCAGGACCTGCTGCCACAGGGGGCGGGTCGACGCGCCGGTTCCCGCCACAGCATCCTCCTGGTCTTGGGTCGCTACCACGGGCCGCTGCCCCGGTCCGGTTCACCCGCCTGCTCGCAACGGTGCAGCCGACCGAGCACTGAGGCTCCGCGCTCCGCAGGGTACGAGGCGTGTCCCCCTCGCTCACCTTGGATCGGCGACGGTGGACGACCTGCCGCCTTCATCCTGCGACCGGTGGGCGGTGACCACGGACCAGCACGTCGATCGCGTCGCGGCGGCCATCGTCGGTGTCCACCGGCCGGAGCACCTCCTTGGCCTTGGTCACCTGCACCCCGGTGCCTTCGAGGTCCCGACACACCTCGTCGGCGTCGCGCAGTACCTCGACGTCGTCGGGGCCACCAACGCCGTCGACGAGGTTGCGCTTCGCGTGGGCGACCACCAACAACGTGCCTCCCGGCGCGGTCAGCGATGCCGCGAGCTGGTGCACCCGCCGAGAGTCCTGAGGCGGGAGCTGGAGGTAGATGACCAGCACGAGATCCGCGAGCTCCAGCGCGGAGCCATCGGCCTCGGCCAGGTCGGCCTCGGTCAGGGTGAGCTCGACGCCGGCGTGGTCGGCGAGCTGCCTCGCCTTGTCGAGCGCGACCGGGGAGAACTCCACCAGTTCGACGTCCCAGCCCGCCGAGGCCAACCAGATGGCGTTGCGGCCTTCACCGCCGGCGAGGTCGAGCGCCCGGCCAGGCGCCAAGCCCTCGACCTCCGCCTCGACGAAGCGGTTCGGACCGGCCGACCACACCAGCTCCTTCGCGGCGTACCGCGCATCCCAGTCCTGAGCGTCCACGTCGTCATCCTGGTCCTCGTGGCTCGACCACGATCGGGGGCCTGCGCCCGGGCTTGTGCCGGCGCTACGTCGTGGTCAGCTCGAAACCGAGTTCCTCGAGCCTGGTGTCCAGGTCGTCGACGAGCACGGGGCTCCGGCCGCCGCGCGCCAGCAGCGATGCCGCGATCGCCGCTCGGTAGCCCGAAGCACAGTGCACCCACACCTCGGTGTCGGTCGGGACCTCATCCATCCTCAACTCCAGCGCGTGGATGGGGATGTGGAGCGACCCCTTGATCCCACCACGTTGGCGCTCGTCGTCGCGCCGTACGTCCAGGATCGTGATGGACCCGTCGTCGGCCAAGAGCTTGGCGAGCTCCTCGAGGTCGGCGATGCGGTAGGACCCACGATCGGCGGTGTCGCCGTAGCGCTCGACACCGCCGGTGGCCTGCGCTGCGGGACGATCGATGCCCACCCGAACGAGTTGGCGCTGCGCCTCGTCGACCTCGTCCTGGGTGTCGCCAACGAGGGTGACCGGCAAGCCCCACGGGACGAGCCAAGCGAGGTAGGTGATGAAGGAGTTGCCGACCTCGACGTTGACCGTGCCGGTCACGTGGTCGGCGGCGTAGGCCGTCCGCTCACGCAGATCGACGACCCACTCCCCTGCGTGGATCCGCTTGGCGAGTTCGGTCGGGTCGGCTTCGACCGCAGGAGTGAGATCGATCGGCCCGGCCCCGAGCTTGTTCCGCGGCGCCATGTGCGCGTAGTAGCGGGGGTAGGCGTCCAGCCCGGCCAGCAGCGTGGAGACGAACTCGTCCTCGTCGGTGATCGTCAATGCCAGGTTCGCCCGCTTCTGTTCACCGATCGTCGAGGTCTCGACCCCGTACCGAGGGTCGACGTCGCTGGTGTGCTCGTCCGCCGCAGCCGAGGAGCAGAAACTGCCGAACCCGTGGGTGGGTAGGACCGTCGTGTCGTCGGCCAACTCCTCGGCGAGACGATGCGCAGACGCATGCTGGAGGCGGGTGAGTTCCTCCTTCATCGCGCGAGAGATGAGGTCGGTCCTGCCGACCGAGCCGTACAGCAGTGACCCGCCGGTGAAGACCGCCTGCTGATCTCCGTCGGTCACCACGTAGGACATGTGGGTCGGGGTGTGCCCCGGGGTGTGTACCGCGCGGATCGTCAGCTCACCGATCGACAGTTCGTCACCGTCGCGCACGCCGACGGTCTCGACGAACATCTCCTCGTCGGCCGACATCACGTAGGCCCCGCCCGTGACCCTGGCCAGTTCGGGTCCGCCGGAGACGTAGTCGTTGTGCTTATGGGTCTCGAACACGTGGGTGACCTGCAGCCCGTGCTCCTCGACCTTCGCCAGGACCCGATCGATGTCCCGCTGCGGGTCGATCACGGCCGCGTACCGGCCGTCGGTGACCACGTAGCTGCGGTCGCCGAGCGATGGCGTCTCGATCGTCAGGATGTCCATGGTGTCCTCGTAGTCTCCATCGGAACGTTCACCGGCGTCAACGCCGCTAAAAGTACGTACATTCCTCGCAGCGTATCTCGGATCGGCGCGGTCATCACCCGGGCACCTTCGCCGGGTCGCGTCGGTGCGCTCGGGGCTCGGTCGCGCGGAGCGCCGCCTCCGGTCCGTCGTGGATCCTGCCGGCGAATCGCTCCTCGAGGGCCGCTCGCTGCAGAGGCGCGCGAACGCCTCGACGTACCGACGCCAGGTGCAGTTCAACCTGGCGCTCACGGCACAGATCGTCCAGGGAGACCAGCGCCTCGACGCCGGAGAGATCCGCGCTCGGGACGCCCGACAGGTCCAGCACCACACGTCCACCAGGCAAGGCGTCGGCGTCGAACTCGGCCTCGATCAACTCGAGCAGCCGAACCGAACTCGCCGGGAGCAGCGCACCTTCCACCCGTAGCAGCGTCGCATGATCCTGCCGTTCCACCTCGACACGGGGGATACCGACTCGCCACAACGACAGCAGCAGGCTCGCACCGATCCCGATCCCGATCCCGATCTCCACACCGATGACCAACGTGGCCACGAAGGTGATGATCAGGGCGATGCCGTCCGTGCGTTCGATCCGCCAGGCCTGCACGGCGGTGCGTAGGTCGACCAACCTGATGACTGCGGTCACCACGACCGCGGCGAGCACCACTTGCGGCAGCGTGCGCAGCAGCGGCGCGACGAGGAGC
>SKNK01000388.1 GCA_007120565.1 Nitriliruptoraceae bacterium
AGCTCGACGAAGGTCTGCTCCACCAGGTCGTCGGCGACCTCGCCATGCGGGACCCGGCGGCGGAGGAACCCACGCAATGCCGGGGCCACCTCGAGGTAGACCGCAGCGACCGCCTCCCGATCACCGCGCCGCACGCCGTCGACGAACCCCTCGAGAGGTTCGGGACGCTCGCGCGGACCCATCTTGCGGCGCCTTTCGCTCGTGCGTTCGCGGTGACGGCACCGCTGCCCCCGAGCCGGAGCCGCAGCGTAACCCGAGCCCGCTGCGTTGCGGCTACCCGGCTACCTGAGAAGCACGGCGATGCTCCACGTGGCGGTCACTCCACCGTCGGCAGGGCGGCCTCTTGACGGGCCAGGGTCTCGGGGTCGGCCGGGAGGTGGCGCTTGCCGATGCTCAGCAACACGAACCCACCGGCGAACGCCGCGGCCCCGCCGTAGAAGAGTCCCTGATCCCCGATCAGGTCCATGGCGCCACCGAGCAGCGCTGGACCGATCATCTGCCCCACCATCGTGAACAGGTAGTACAGCCCGACGAAGAAACCGATGCGGTTGCGACCGCCCAGGTCCGCGATCAACGGCATCGCCTGCACGTTGACCAGGCCCCAGGCGAACCCCCCGAACGCGAACAGCACCACGATCACCGTGACGCTGCGGACCGGCGCAGCGATCAGGAACAAGATGGGCAGGATCGTGAGCCCGGTGAGCATGGTCGGGATCTTGCCGAACTTGGTCCCGACCATCCCGGCGAACAGGGCGAAGACCAGGAACGATCCCGCGAACGAGGTGAGCACGAACGCGGCGCGCCCCTCGGTCAGCCCCAACTCGTTGACGCCGTAGAGCGGGAACATGGCATCGAGACCCGCGTAGCCGATGTAGTAGGTCAGCATCGCGGCCAGGATGTAGAACTGGCCACGGTTGGGCTTGCGCACCAGATCACGGACCCCGATGATCGTGTCCATCAGCGGCCGGGCCTCGCCAACATCGCTGGTGTCCACGTAGGGAGGGTGACGGTCGGCCTTGAGGTAGACGATGACGCCAGTGGCGATCAACGCGACGGCACCGATGCTGAAGGGGATCCGCGGATCGATGTCGTACAGCAGGCTGAGGCCGCCGAAGGAGATGAGCACCCCCGCCCCGCCCATGAGGTTGATGATGCCGTTGCCGGTCGAGCGCCGCTCTGGCGGGGTGTGGTCCGGTAGCAGGCTGATCACCGGACCGCGATAGGTCTGCATCGCGATCGTGAACAGCACCTCGATCACGATCAACGACCACAGCGCCTGAGCGGCGAAGGGGATCCCGGCGAAGGTCAGGGCCGCGACCGGCACCGCGACGACGATGAAGGGGAGCCGACGTCCGAGCTTGCCCGTCACCCGATCGGACCAGGCGCCGATGAACGGGATCAACAGCAACCCGATGAGGTTGTCGGTCCCCATCAGCAGCCCGATCTGGACCCGGGACGACAGGAACTGCTCGTACATCAGGGGCACGAACGCGTTGTAGAGCGTGAAGGTGAGCATCACGCCGAGGAACCCGAACCCGATCCACCAGATCTGCACGTACGAGAAGTCCTCGTCCGCGCTCGTCTCCGTCACCCCAGGCTCTGCCACGACCGCTCCCGTCGCCGATCGTCGTCGGCATACGCAACGATGCCGACAGCCGCACGCTCTCCGGGTCACACGCTAGCCACCCGGCTGGCTGCGCGTACGCTGCACGGCATGCGGATCGACGTGCGCTTCTACGGCGACCTCGCGGACCTCGCTGGCGAGGCGCTCGTGACCGCGCCGATGGGCGAGCCTCGTTCGGTCAAGGATCTGATCGAATCGGTCGGCGTCCCCCACCCCGAGGTCGCGCTGATCCTGGTTGACGACCAACCGGTCGACTTCGACCACCTCGTCGTCGGTGGCGAGCGGGTCGCGGTCTACCCACCGTTCCACGAGCTTGCCCCGTCGTCGGCGGTCTCCGTCCTCCCCGACCCGATCGCCCCGCGGTTCGTGTTGGACGTCCACCTCGGCACGTTGACCCGACGTCTGCGACTGCTCGGCTTCGACTGCTGGTACCGCAACGACACCGAGGATGCGGAGCTCGCCCAGGTCGCCGTCGAAGAACAGCGCATCCTGCTGACCCGCGACCGGCAACTGTTGATGCGCCGCGTCATCGCCCACGGCTACGGGCCACGCTCCTCCGACCCCGACACCCAGGCCCTGGAGGTCATCCGCCGGTACGACCTCGCCGCGCGGATCGCCCCCTTCAGCCGCTGCGTCAACTGCAACGGCGAGGTAGCTCCGGTCGCCAAGGTCGACGTCATCGATGAGCTACCTCCCCGGACGCGCGAAGCCTTCGACGACTTCGTGCGATGTTGCGGATGCCGACAGGTCTACTGGCCCGGCTCCCACCTGGAAGCGGTCGACGGCTTCCTGAGCCGCGTCCGGAGCGAAGCACGCACGGGCTGACGCCGCGGGCCACCATCGGCCCAACTCACCTTGGGCGCACACACCGCCACCAACAGTGATCTCCGCCTTACCCCCGGCGGAACGGTTTGCTAGCCTGGCCGCGGGGCAAGGTCGAAGCGGGCAACCGTCGGCGTGCGACGCACGAGCACGTTCGCGGAGGTCGATTCATCTCACGACCCCATGACCGGCGTCTCACGACGTCTCGACCAACGACAACGATCGCGCATCCTCGTGGCGCGCGAGAAAAGGGGCACCATGCGTACCTTCCGTGCAACGACGATCGCCACAGCGGCAGCGGGGCTGCTGCTCGTGGGCTGCGGCGGCGAGGAAGCGATCAGCCAACTGACCGACGCCTTCGCGGAGTCCGGTGAAGTCGAGGAGGTCGAGGCAGAGACCGTCACCGAACCCGTCGAGGCCTCCGGAACCGACGAGACCGACGCGGACGGCACCGGCGACACCGACGATGGAGACACGGCGGAACAGCCCGCCCCCGAGGTCGCGGCGGTCGATGGACGAACCATCGACGAGACCGTGCACTACGTCGGCTTGGAGTACACCGTCTCGGGGATGACGGTCGTCGACCTCGACGCCGAAGCGTCACCCGATGGTCAGGTGGACAACCGCGTGCAGGGGCTCGAGCTGACCTTCGATGTCAGTGTCTTCAACCCCGGCAACGACACCGCGATGCCCTCACCTCCGGCATCGCTGCGGTGGGACGAACCCGGCACCGGCAACGTCGTCGACGTCTCCGGCCGCGCGGACTTCCGCCAGGTCCCCGGAGACTCCTCGAGTTCCGGCGAGATCGTCGTGCGGGTGCCGCCTGCGGACCTCGAGGTCTACGACGATGCGTCCGCCCGGTTGATCCTCGGGCAGAGCGGCCACAGCGCCGCCCAGGTGCCGGTCGGCTCCGACGCTGAACTGATCACCCGCTTCCCCGTGCAGCAGCCGCTAGATGGTGAGACCTTCGACGTCAACGACGTCGAGGTAACGATCACCGCCGCCGAGGTGCGCTGGGACTACACCGGCAACAGCCACCTCGAGGACGGTCAGGCACTGCTCGAGCTGACCTACACCATGGCGAACCAGGCCGACCGTCAGTCCTGCTCGACCCGCGGTGAGGGCGCCTTCGCCCTGACGTTGCCGAGCGGCGACGGGATCGTCGACCTGGGAGTCACCGAGCGGTGCGTTCGCGGAGGCGAGACCGAGACCGACGTCCGCACCGGCTTCCTGATCGATGCCGACTACGCCGGCGACTACACCCTCCGTCACGAACGCAGTGACGATCAGGACGAGATCACCTTCACCCTCGTCGAGCAGGATGGCGTTCCGTCCTCGGAGCGCACGACGCGCTGACCCATCACGGTTGCGGTGGGGCTACAGCGCCCCACCGCTCCCGTGTCTGGCCCGCAGCCTCCGCTGCGGGCCGCTTCATGACGGAACACGGCCCTACTACAACTCCCGGCTCTCCGCAGGCGGCGTACCCGGCCGTTCGTCGACGGGCCGTTCGGCCACTCCGCAGCGCCACCGAAGTGCGCAAGACTTCAGCCAACGCCACATCGATGACGCCACAGGAGAAGCCATGGAGCCCCAGGTCAAGAAGGCCAGCATGATCGTGCCCGTGCCCATGTTGCGGTTCGACAACCCGGCGCTCGCGGGCAACGTCATCCGCCTCGAGCACGACGTGGCGACGGTCGGCCGTCGCGATGACAACGGCTACGTCGTTCCAGATCCGGGGGTCTCGCGCGTCCACGCCGAGCTCCGCAAGATGGCCTCGAGCGTGTTCGTCACCGACCTGGGATCCTCCGGTGGCACGAAGGTCAACGGTGTCGCTATCGAGGGGCAGACCGCCCTCAAGCACGGCGACCGCGTCAGCTTCGGGCAGGCCACCGCGACCTTCGAAGACCCGGCTGCCGCCGCACAGCTCGAGGACACCACCATGGTGTTCTCCCAGCCCCAGATCCAGACCGGCCCGCGCCTGTCCCCTCGTCAGCAGCAGGTCCTGGAGTTGATCGCCGAAGGCATGACCAACGCGGCGATCGGCGAAGAGCTCGGGATCACCGAGCGCACCGTCAAGGCCTACGCACAGGAGCTGTACGACAAGCTGGGCGTCCGCAACCGGGCCGGCGCCGTGGCGGAAGCCTGGACCTGCGGTCTGCTCGGCGACGACAAGCCGGCTGGCGGGGTCACTGGCGCGAGGACGTGAACAACACCTTCTTGAGGGCCTCGAACTACTCGAGGCACTTGCCTGCGCCGATCACGACGGAGGTCAAGGGGTTCTCGGTGATGTGGATCGGCATGCCGGTCTCGTGACGG
>SKNK01000408.1 GCA_007120565.1 Nitriliruptoraceae bacterium
AGGGGTTCGGCTTGCATCCGGATCGTCCCACCCTGCTGGTGTTCGGTGGCAGCCAGGGCGCACGATCGATCAACCGGGCGATCGTCGAGGCACACCGACTCTGGGGTGATCTCGATGTGCAGATCCTGCATGCCACGGGTCGGGCCACCCACGAGGTGACGGCAACGGCGTGGGCGAAGGCCAGGCAGAACGAGCGTGGTCCGCGCGTAGCGGTCGTCGACTTCATCGACAGCATGGCGGACGCGTACGCCGCCGCGGACGTTGTGGTCTGTCGGGCCGGTGCGACCAGCATCGCCGAGCTCACGGCGCTCGGCATACCCTCGGTACTCGTCCCGTACCCCCATGCCACCGCGGATCATCAGACGGAGAACGCCCTCGCCCTCGCTCGTGCCGGAGGGGCCATCATGATCGAGGACGGTGCGCTGGATGGGCCTTCTCTCGTCGATGCCTGCCGACCGCTGCTCGCCGACGAGGCCGAACGTGCCGCCGTCGCTGAAGCCAGCCGAGCCTTCGGACGTCCCGACGCGGCCGCGAACGTCGCCAGACTGCTCCGTGCCCTGCTCGACGGGAAGGGAACGATGTGAGCGACCCACACGTGCATCTGGTCGGGGTCGGCGGAGCCGGGATGTCCGGGATCGCCCGGATCCTGCTCCAACGTGGCGGATCGGTCTCGGGCAGCGACCTCAGCGATGGGCGCATCGTCGAGGAGCTACGGATGCTCGGCGCCCGGATCGACATCGGTCACGATGCCGCCTCGATCGAAGGTGCCGACATCGTCGTGACCTCGACCGCGGTTCCACCATCGAATCCCGAGGTCGTGGCCGCGCATGCCAACGGGGTGGTCGTGTTGCGCCGGGCGGAGATGCTGGCCCGACTGATGGAGGACCAGCAGGCCGTGCTGGTCGCCGGCACCCATGGCAAGACGACCACGACCTCGATGACCGTGGTTGCGCTTCACGCGGCCGGACGCGATCCGAGCTTCGCCATCGGCGGCGCGCTCAACGAGAGTGGGACCAACGCCCACGCCGGTACGGACCCGGTGTTCATCGCCGAGGCCGACGAGTCGGACCGCTCCTTCCTGGTGTTCCGCCCGGACCTGGCGATCGTGACCAACGTCGAGCACGACCACCCGGACGAGTTCGCCGACCTGGACGCCGTGAGCGAAGCCTTCCGGGCGTTCGCCGGGCATCGAACGGCGGGTGCACCGGCGTTGCTGTGCGCCGACGACCCGGGGGCACGCGACCTGGCTGAGCAACTCGCCGACCCGGTCGTCCTCTACGGCACGGATCCCCGTGCGGAGCTTCGCACCGTCATCGGCGAGGATGGTGAACACAGCTTCCGACGCTCCGGTGAGGAACTCGCACGCTTCCGGCTCGGTGTCCCCGGGCACCACAACGTGCTGAACGCGACCGCTGCCCTCGCGACCTGTGTCCTGCTCGACGTGGACCCGGCGGTGGCCAGCACGGACCTTGCACGGTTCACCGGTGCCGCCCGTCGGTTCCAGCTCATCGGCAACGCCCTCGGTGTCAGGATCGTCGACGACTACGCCCACCACCCGACCGAGCTGCGCGCCACCCTGGCCGCGGCACGGACCCTGGGTGCCCGCCGCGTGATCGTGGTCGTCCAGCCTCACCGCTACTCCCGAACCGAGACCTTCGGTGAGGAGCTCGGTCGAGCTGCCGCGGCCGCCGACGTGGTGATCGTCACCGATGTCTACGCCGCCGGTGAGTCCCCGGTGCCGGGTGTCAGTGGACGTCTGGTCGCGGCGGCGGCCACGTCCGCAGGAGCCAACGTTCGGTACTGCCCGCACCTGACCGACGTCGTGGATGAGCTGGCGGAACTGGCTACGGAAGGCGACCTCGTCCTGACCACCGGCGCGGGTGATGTCACCCAGGTGGGACCGACCCTGCTGTCACGCCTCGGAGGTTCGGGGTGAGCGATCCGGCGGTAGCGGCGCTGGTCGCAGCAGGGATCGCCGAGGTGCAGGGGGAGGCGCCGCTTGCGCCGTTGACGACCCTGCGCGTCGGGGGAGCGGCTCGTGTGCTCGTCACCGTCCACAGCGATGCTGACCTGGCCGCGGTCGGCCGGGTCGCCACGGAGTACGCGCTGCCGTGGCTGATCGTGGGGCGAGGTTCGAACCTCCTGGTACCCGACGAGGGCTGGCAGGGCATCGCGGTCCTCCTCGGCCGTGGGCTGCGAGGGGTGACCTGCTCGCCATCACCGGACCTGGTCGGGGGACAACGGGTCCGCGCGGGAGCTGCGGAACCGCTCCCGGCCCTCGCCGTCCGGGTTGCCGATGCCGGCTGTGCCGGGTTCGCCTGGGCCTGCGCCGTCCCGGGGACGGTCGGGGGAGCGGTCCGGATGAACGCAGGTGCTCACGGCGGCGACATGGCCTCGCATCTCGTCGAGGTCGACCTGATACGTCTGCGCTCAGGGGCCAGGGAGACCTGGATCGTCGACGCCCTCGGTCTCAGCTACCGCCGCAGCCAGCTCCCCGATGACGCCGTGGTCGTCAGTGCCACCCTCGATCTCCCCCCAGGCGATCCCGAGACGATCCGAGCCGAGATCGCAGAGATCCGAGCGTGGCGGCGGACCCACCAGCCCCTCAACCAGCCCAACTGCGGGTCGGTGTTCACCAACCCTCCCGGTGACTCCGCCGGGCGGTTGGTCGAAGCTGCGGGGTGCAAGGGGTTGGAGATCGGTGGCGCTTCGGTCTCGCAACGCCATGCCAACTTCATCGTCACACGACCGGGGGCGACGGCTGCGGACGTGTTGGCGTTGGTCGCCGAGGTGCAGCGGCGGGTACGCGATACCGCTGGCGTCGACCTGCACACCGAGGTGGTCCGTGTCGCCGGGGCCACGTGATGATCGACGGTCGCATCGCCGAGCGTCGCCGTGAGGTCCGCCAGGAGCGACAACGTCGTCGTCGCCGACGCACGCTCTTCGCGCTGCTGGTCGTGGCGATCCTCGCCGCCCTGGTCGCGATCGAGCGCAGCGCGCTCGTGGCCCTGGATGAGGTCAGGGTCGTCGGAACCGAGCGCCTCACCGAGGACGAGGTTCGTGAGGCCGCCGGGCTCGAACTCGGTACCTCGACGTTGCGGCTGCGGCTCCCCACCGCGGAGGCCCAGGTGGCGGAGCTCCCCCTGGTGGCTTCCGCCGATGCGCAACGCGTGGATCCGTTGACCGTCGAGATCGAGGTACGGGAACGTCAGCCGTCCCTGATCGCGGTCGGCGACGCCACCTCGGTGCTGATCGACCGTGAAGGCATCGTCCTGATCGAGGAGGAACTCGACGGGCTCCCGGTGATCGAGCTGTCGACGTCGCCGCCACCTCCGGGAAGCGACGTGCAGGAGGACGAGGCCCTCGCCAACGCCCACGCGGTATGGCAGGGCCTGTCCGGGCCGCTGCGTGCCGAGGTCGTGCGGTACGTGGCCCCCGACGTCGAGGGGTTGGTCCTGATGCTCGACCGGGGGATCGAGGTGCGCTTCGGGAGCGCCGAGCGCATCGATGAGAAGGTGCGCGCCCTGGGGGCGATCCTGGAGGACGTGGGGGAGACCCCGATCGCCGCCATCGATGTCCGAGCGCCCCGCGCTCCCGTGGTGGTGCCGCCGGACAGGTCGGAGTGACCGGTCGAGGTCTGCGCGCGCTCACCGGCCTGGATCTGGGCTGAACGTGCGCTCGGCGACGTGCGAACGCGATGAGTTCCCTGCGATGTCCGGGTTACCGGGGTCGGGTGCTTGACCCTGCGACACCGCGACGTCTACGTTCACCCGAAAGGCGAGGTTGACATAAGTATAACCCTGAGGTTGAGGTTGAGACTAGGCCGTGCGAGCGCGACTTCGCGCCACCGGGAACCCCGGTCGCGGGTACCCGTACAGACGGCCCCGGCGACGTTGGCACGCCGAGCCGGCAGGTGGCATCATCCCGCGGTTTCACCCGCGCAAGGCAAGAGGCAGCATCGGCGAGGGCACCCGGCCCTCGGCGCACAACACCCCGCGGGAGACCCCCGCACCATGTCGCGATAGGAGGCCAACTGTGACGGCCACCCCGAGCAACTACCTGGCTGTCATCAAGGTCGTCGGTATCGGTGGTGGCGGTGTCAACGCTGCCAACCGCATGATCGATGCGGGCCTTCGCGGCGTCGAGTTCATCGCCATCAACACCGATGCCCAAGCGCTCTTGATGTCCGATGCCGACGTCAAACTCGACATCGGGCGTGAGTTGACCCGCGGACTCGGTGCTGGGGCAGACCCGGTGGTCGGCCGGCAAGCTGCGGACGATCACCGCGATGAGATCCTCGACGTGCTCAAGGGCGCGGACATGGTCTTCGTGACCGCCGGAGAAGGCGGCGGCACGGGCACGGGCGCAGCTCCGGTCGTGGCGCAGGTCGCCAAGGAGATCGGCGCGTTGACGATCGGAGTGGTGACCCGTCCCTTCACCTTCGAAGGTCGCCGCCGCTCCACCCAGGCCGAGACCGGGATCGAAGAACTCAAGGAAGCGGTCGACACCCTGATCGTGATCCCCAACGACCGACTGCTCCAGATCGCCGACGGCGAGACCTCGGTCGTCCAGGCGTTCAAGCTGGCCGACGACGTCCTCCTACAGGGGGTCCAGGGCATCACCGACCTGATCACCACGCCGGGACTGATCAACCTCGACTTCGCCGACGTGCGCACGGTCATGCGCGATGCCGGCAGCGCCCTGATGGGGATCGGCCGGGCTCGTGGTGAGTCGCGCGCGTTGGAGGCGGCCAAGC
>SKNK01000091.1 GCA_007120565.1 Nitriliruptoraceae bacterium
AGCCACGCGACCATGCCCAAAAAGAGGACGTTGGCCCCCAGCAGGGCGAGGGCGAAGGCCGCCTCGCCGAAATCCCCCGTGGCGGCGTTCACGAGGCAGTCCGACAGCCACGCGCTGGGCAGGAAGGGGTTGCGGGCCATGCGGTAGATCAGCCGGTGGATGCGTTGATCGAGGTGGATCAGGCGCCGCTCGTCGGACTCACCCGATGCGGCGTCGAGTTCGTCGATCAGCGCGGAGATGTCGGACAGGTCGGCTGGCTGGCAACGCTCGGCGGCCAACCGGGACACGAACCCTTCGAGTTCGACCCGGATCTCGGAGATGGCTCCGAGGTCGCCGACGTCGATCGGCCCGACGTAGATGCCTCGACGGGGGTAGACCTCCACCAGCCCGTCGTCCGCGAGGCGACGTAGCGCGTCGCGGATCGGCGTCCGGCCGAGGCCGAACTCCTCCGCGAGGTCCCGCTCGTTGACCAGGGTTCCGGGGGCGAGCCCGAGGGTGACGATGCGATCGCGCAGGCGGTAGTAGGCCTGTTGGCTGAGCTGATCGGTGACCGCGTGCTCAGGTACGAGCACCGCGAGCTCCGACAACCCTCCCTGATGCACACGCACTCCGTCCACAGCTCCCACAACGGACACTACTGATATATCAATACGCGCGCAAGAGGTGTCCCACTGGTTTCGGGTGCGCTGGGGCCGTGGACGTTGGCGGGCTGGCTCCGCTGGGGTGCCGGAACAGGGGGTGCCGGAACAGGGCGGTGGGCCCTGTCCTCGGTCGCCGGGAAGGGGCACGATGGGATGGGCGATCGGAGTCCAGGATGCGAGGGGTGTTCGTCCGGCGCTTCACCACCTGGCTCGTCCTCGTAGGCGCCGCGTTGCTCGGCTTCACTGCTGCGGTGATCGTGCTGTTCAACGTCCACATCGCGGTCGGGCTGGAACAGGGGTACGCCGCAACGCCAGCGCAGGTGTGGGATCACTCGGTGCTGCTGGCGATCCTCGATGTGCTCCTGCTGATCGTGGGACCGGTTGCCGGGGTCGTGATCGGGTTGCGCTTGACGCGGGGCGATCCGTCACGACGGTCCCAGGGCGAACGTTGCGAGGAGGTGCGGACGCGCAGCAGATAGATGCGCCGGCCACCTCGCGGCGGCCGGCGCATCATGGTTGCCCGCGCGTCAGTCTCGGTTCAGTCCTTGGTCGAGTCCCGCACGACGAGCACGGGGCAGCGGGCATGGCGGGTCACCTGCTCGCTGGTGGAGCCGAGCCGGAGCCCGGCGAACCCACCACGTCCACGTGAGCCGACGACCACCAGGTCGGCGTCCTTGGAGCGTTCGATCAGCGCGTGCGCCGTCTTGCGCTCAGCGAGCACCGACCACTCGACCTCGATCTGGGAGAGGTCGACATCGGTCTCCTTCAGCCAGGTCCCGAGCTGGTCGCTGGCCTGGTTACGCAGCTCCTCGATATCCGGTGCCCGGTCCTTGCCGCGCTCCGGAAGCACGGGGAAGGCGGTGATCTGCTCGGGTGGCTGGAACACGTACACCACCTCGAGCGTCGCCTCGCGCCACTTGGCCTCCTCGGCTGCGCGTCGGAGCGCCTCGACCGATGCCGGTGAGGCATCGACTCCAACCAGGATCCTCGTCATGATCGTCCCTTCCTGCGCTTGATGCGCGTTCAGCTCTCGGCCTGAGCGGAGTCGGACATCCCACCGGTGTGGTCCTGGACCAGTTGGTCCTCATGTCTGACCACCAGCCCGCCTCTGGCCTCGATATTGAGGCCTCTGGCCAGGCCGAATGCGACGACCAGGAGCACGATCGCGAACGGGAGACCCGTGGCGATCGATGCGGCTTGAAGTGCGCCGAGTCCTCCTGCGCCGAGCAGCACCGCGGCCACGACACCCTCCGAGGTCGCCCAGAAGACCCGCATCGCCTTCGGCGGATCGAGCGACCCTCCCGACGCGATCATGTCGATCACGAAGGAGCCGGAGTCCGACGAGGTGACGAAGAACAGGGTCACCACCAGGATCACCAGGATCGAGGTGAAGGTGGCGGCCGGGAACTGTTCGAGCATCACGAACATGGCCACGCCCTCACCCTCGTTCAGGATCGGATCGACGACGTCTGCCGCGCCGGTCAGTTGCAGGTCGAGGGCGGTGTTGCCCATGACGGTGAACCACAGGAACGAGACGGCGGACGGCACGAGCAGCACACCGAGGATGAACTCACGGATCGTGCGGCCACGGGAGATGCGCGCGATGAACATCCCGACGAAGGGCGCCCACGAGATCCACCAGGCCCAGTAGAAGATCGTCCAGCCACTCAACCAACCCTGCGCGTCGCCGTACCAGCCTTGTGCGGTCTCGGCCGTCCACAGCTCGGGGTTGTCGTAGGTCCCACCCCAGAACAACACGCTGAAGAAGTTGGAGACGTAGGTGCCGATGTTGTCGAAGTAGGCCGTCAGCAGCGCCAGGGTCGGCCCGACGATGATGACGAACAGCAACAGCAACGCAGCGAGGTTGATGTTGATCTCGGACAGGCGGCGGATCCCCTTGTCGAGTCCGGACACCACCGAGATGGTCGCCATCAACGTGATGATCGCGATCAGGACGATCTGCGTGACGGTTCCGCCGGGTATGTCGAAGACGCGTTCGAGCCCGGCGGCGATCTGGTTGACCCCCAACCCGAGCGACGTCGCGATCCCGAACATCGTCCCGAAGATCGCCAGGATGTCGACGAGGTTGCCCCAGAACCCGTGGATGCGCTTACCGATGAGCGGGTACAGCGCCGAGCGCACCGTCATCGGCAGGTTGTGTCGGAAGCCGAAGTACGCCAACGACAACCCGAGCACGGCGTAGACGGCCCAAGCGCCGAGACCCCAGTGGTGGAAGGTCAACAGCATCGCTTCACGCGCGGTCTCCTCCGCGGAGTCCATCTGCGGACCCTCGGCGAAGTGCATGATCGGCTCGGCGACGCCCCAGAAGATCAGCCCGATACCCATGCCCGCGCTGAACAGCATGGCGAACCAGGTGAGGTAGCTGAAGTCGGGCGCGGAGTCGTCCGGTCCCAGGCGGACGTTGCCGGTCTTTCCGATCGCGAGCCACAGGCAGAACAGCACGAGGAACGCGATCGTGAAGATCATGAACCACCCGAGGTTGGCGGTGATCCAGTCGCGGACGGCGTTCAGGGTCTCCGGTGCGAGGCCGACGATGTTGCCGTCCTCGTCCTCCCGGCTGAACACCGACCCGAAGATCACGAACGCGATGATGACCCCGGCAGAGACCGGGAACACCACCGGGTGGATATGGGACTTCACCTTGTCAAGCGTTGACATCGACAGCAACTCCCTCTCGTGGCGCGGGTCGCTACCTGCCGCGCACCCCGCTCTCCTCGGGGTGACCCTTGACGGCACATCGACACGACGCGCATCTGGTCGCCTGACGCAGCGGCCACCCTTGCAGAAGCGGTCGTCGCGTGCCACGAGGATTGCGGCAGATGGTGGTCGAACGTCGAGGTTCGTGCGGTCATGCGATGGCGGATGCGCGCACCGCACAGCGCGCCCGGTCGGGCGTTCTTCGCGCGACCGTGACAGCTCAGCCCTTCGCGGAGCCGTTACGGGCCGTGGAGCGCAACCGTTGTAGCGCGATGGCGCAGCCGATGACCATCACGAACGCCACGGCACCGATGACCCCGGCGAGTTGGTTCGCGACGGCGAGGAACCCCGCGATCAGCGCGATCGAGGTGCTCAGCAGCCAGGCCCCTCCCGCGATGCGGTCCTGGTCGAGCAGGTACTTGCCGACCAGGACCAGCGACAGCGGCGCGCCGATCGCCAGCAGCAGCACCACCGCGAAGGCCGTCGGACCGGATTGCACGGCGAGCAGCACCGCGAGCAGTGCGGCGACGACGCCGGCGGCGATCTGCCAGTGGCGACGCTGCTGGAGACGTCCGATCGCGACCAGGGCCAGGGGGAACGCGAAGGTCAGCACGATCACTTGGACCGGCGCTTGCCCCTGGGTCACCGCGGCGAGCAGCGGAAGTGCCGCTACGGCGCCGGCACCACCGACGACCGCCATGGCCTGCAGGACGAGCTCCTCACCCGCGGCGTTCGCTGGCCCGCTTCGCTGATCTGCCACCTCGACCTCCTCCACGCCACGGCTCGACCTGGGGTTGACCGACCGCGGATGGGCAGAACCTAACGGGTGCGCAGCTCTCGGACCTACCCCCCCGGGTTCGGGTCGTGCGGCGAAGCATGGCCGGCCGCGACCGCACGAGCCGCCTCCACGAACGTGGCGAGGACCGGCGCACCGGGGCCGCGCCAGGCGAGCAACAGGTCGGTGGTCGCGAACCTGTCGACGATGGGCAGCAACCGCACATCGGGCGGGCGGACGGCTCGGACGCAGCTCGGCACGAGGGCCAGACCGCGACCGACCGAGACCATCGCCAACATCGTCGGGTACTGCGACGCATGGGCAACGATCCTGGGACGGAACCCGGCGTGGTCACAGATCGCCAGCAGGTGGTCGTGCAGGCGTGGCACCTGGGGGCGGGGGAACATCACGAAGGCTCCGCCCGCGAGCTCTTCGATGGAGACCTCGTCGCGGTCGGCGAGGTGGTGGTCGGCGGCAACGGCGACGAGCAAGCGTTCACGGAGCAGGTGCTGGGCGACGAGACCCTGTTCGCTGAGCTCGTGCTCGCTGACCTCACGCACGATCGCGACGTCGACGTCGACGTCCAGTTCCGAGAGCTGCTCCTCGGTCGACAGC
>SKNK01000310.1 GCA_007120565.1 Nitriliruptoraceae bacterium
CGGTAGCGGACGTGCTGCTCGATGGGTCCGTCGGCGAGCAGTTCGACCAACCCCGACACGAGTGTGTCGCCGCGCCACACCCCAGCATCGTCGAGGTGGTCGCCATCGGCGCGGTCCAGGGCTGCGGCCCGGACCGCGGTTGCGGCCTCGACCACGGCGTTGCCGGCCATCTGCGTCTGGCGTGATGCCGACGTCGATCCGGCTGATCCGATCCGTCCGGTGTGGTCGAACACGACCTCGACCTTCGACATCCCGAGGGTCGACCGGGCGATCTGCTCGAGGATGGTCACCAGGCCTTGCCCGACCTCGATCGCCGCGGTGTGTACCCGTGCTCCGGCCTCGGTGAGTTCGACGCGCGCCTCGGCGAAGTCATCGAAGCCCTCGCTGAACTCGAGGTTCTTCATCCCGAGCGCGTACCCGATCCCTCGGACGACCCGGTTCCGCGGCGTCGTCAGGCCCGTGCCTCCAGGGAGGTGGAGAGCTTCCTCGCTCGTGCCGAGCTCGGGGAGTGGGAGGGCGGCGACCGCCTGCAGTACCTCCTCGGTCGGCAACGGGAACTCGATCAGTTGCCCGGTGGTGGGGAGACGGTCGCCTTGGCGCAGGATGTTCCGCTGGCGCAGTTCGACCGGGTCGATGCCCAGCGCATCGGCGAGGCGGTCCATCTGCGCCTCGGCGGCGAAACACGGTTGGTTGGCGCCGAACCCGCGCATCGCGCCCGACGGCGGGTTGTGGGTGCGCAGGGCGTAGCCGTCGACCGTCACGTTGTCGCAGCGGTAGGGGCCAACCGCGAAGTAGGTGCTGTTGGCGACCACCGCCGCCGAGGTGTACTGGTAGGGGCCACCGTCGAGCAGGATGCGTGCATCGACCCGGACCAGGTTGCCCTCGCGGTCCGCCTCGTGCCGGTAGTACATCAACCCGGCATGCCGTTTGGCGTGTCCGACGAAGCTCTCGCTGCGGTCGTAGACCATCTTGACGGGGTGGCCGAGCTTGAGCGCGAGCATCCCCAGGTGGGTCTGCAGGCTGAGGTCCTCACGCGACCCGAAGGCACCGCCCAGGCGGCACGGGTGGATCCGGACCTGCTCGGCGGGTAGCCCGAGGCTGGCGGCGATCTGCCGGAGGTCGGTGTGGATCCACTGGCTCGGTCCCCACAGGTCCAGGCCGCCATCGCCGTCGGGGATCGCCAGCCCGGCCTCGGTACCCAGCGCTCCCGGATCCTGTGTCGCCGCGTAGTAGGTCCCTTCGACGACCACCTCGCCGTGGATCTCTGGGTTGCCTCGCCGCACGGGAACGTGGCGGAAGATCTCACCACGTTCCAACGCCTGGTCGAGGTCGGTGAGCGGCTCGAGTTCCTCGAGGTCGACGACGATGGCCTCGGCCGCCCGCCTGGCCGTTTCGGGGTCGTCAGCGGCGACGATCGCGACCGCTTCGCCCCAGTAGCGGATCTCCCGTTCGGCCAGTACGGGCTGATCGGTGACGGCTTGGCCCTGGTACCGGTGACCGGGCACATCGTCCTGTGTCAGCACGGCCCGGACGCCAGGCATGGCCAGGGCGGGTCCGAGGTCGATCCGGACGATCCTCGCGTGCGGGAGCCACGCGCGTCGCGTTGCGCCCCAGAGCATGCCCTCGGCCCTCATGTCGCCAAGGAACTCGAACCGACCCGTCACCTTCGCGACCCCGTCCGGCCGACGAACGGACTCGCCGACGCCCCCTTGCACCGTCGGCCGCTCGGTGAGCACTCCGCTGCTCATGACGTCCCCTCCCCGTCAGGGTGATCGGCAACGTGAGCGAGCTGCGCCGCGGCGACCGCTCGCCTCACGGCGCCGTACCCGGTGCACCGGCAGAGGTTGCCGGCCAACCACTCCCGCACCTGATCCGGGGACGCGTCGGGGTGTTCCTCGAGGAGGTGTGCCGTTGCGACCACCAGTCCGGGGGTGCAGTACCCGCACTGCACCGCCCCCTCCTCGACGAAGCTGCGCTGGACCGGATGGAGGTCGGTCGGCTCTGCGAGCCCCTCTACGGTGGTGACCCGGGAGCCGTCAGCGTCTGCGGCCATCATCAGGCAGGAACAGACCAGGTGGCCGTCGAGGATCACCGAGCAGGCGCCGCATTCACCCTGGAGGCAGGCATCCTTCGCGCCGAGCAGCCCGAGGCGCTCGCGCAACACCCACAGCAGGCTCTCCCACCCTGCCACCTCGGCGGTGCGGGTCTGTCCGTTGACCTGCAGCGTCACCATCATGTCGTCAGACACCTCTCCAGGGTCCGGCGGGCCAGGACCCCCGCGGCGTGGCGTCGGTAGGCCTCGGTCGCCCGGTGATCGCTGATCGGCGACACCTCTTGGCTGACCAGTCGTTGGAACTCGTCGAGGGTCGCCTCGGAGGGCCGGCGCTCCGCCGACACCAGCTGTTCGGCCGCGTGGGCGCGCAGGACCGTTGGCGCCACGGCACCGAGCGCGACCCGGGTGGCACCGTCGGGGTCGCGAACGACGCAGCAGTTCACGGTGGCGATGACCATCGACTGGCGGATCCCGACCTTGGCGAAGGCCTGCTGCACCGGGAGGTGTTCGGGGAGTCGGACACCGAGGATCAGCTCACCCGGTTGCAGAGCCGTAAGCTTCGGACCGAGGAGGAACTCGTCCCATGGCAGTCTTCGCACCCCGTTGGGCGATGCGAGGACCACCTCGGCGTCGAGCGCCGCGAGGAAGGGCAGGGTGTCGCCTGCGGGGCTGGCCGTGCCGAGGTTGCCCCCAAGCGTGCCGACCGCGCGGATCTGCGGTGAGCCGACGGTCCTCGCGAGTTCGGCGAGGGCAGGAAGAGGCCCGGACTCCATGCGCGCGTACGTGACCCCGGCGCCGATGAACCGGTCCTCCCAGGTGTTGAGCTCCTCGACACGTCGGAGTGCCACCACCACCTCGGGACGGTGGTGGTCGAGGTTCACGCCGACCATCACGTCGGTGCCCCCCGCGAGCACCTTCGCCTGCGGGTAGGTGTCGAGACCGTCCAGTGCGCCAGAGAGGTCGCGGGGACGAGTGATCCTCATGAAGACACCCTTCACACCGTGCCACCGACCGTAGAGACGCGATCGACCGGGCGCCGCATGCAGGAGACCCGCATCGGTCGGGCCCTTCGACCCTCGTCAAGGTCGGGCGGTTGCCGCACGCTCGGGGTTGGGACGTGCTGCCCCCGGGGCCTAACGGGGGGAACGCACGTGACCTTCCGGAGCATCGCGGTCGGCCACAGGCGCGCGTGTCCCTTCACCGAAAGCGAGTGGAGGCGGGTATGAGGAGCTTCGCGGGTCGGGACATCCTGTCGTTGAAGGACTTCGAACGGGCCGAGTTCGAGCACGTGTTCGAGGTCGCAGATCAGTTGGAGCCGATCGCTCGAGCCCGACGCAACGTCGATCTGTTGGCGGACAAGACCTTGGTGACGGCCTTCTACCAGCCGTCGACGCGCACGCGCCTCGCCCATGAGGCCGCGATGCATCGGCTCGGTGGACACGTCCTCGGCTTCAGCGACGCGAAGATGACCCGCGCCGGTGACTACTACCAGGAGTCCATCAAGGACACCGTGAAGATGTTGGAGTTCTACGGCGACGTCATGGTGATGCGCCACTTCCAGCAGGGTGCGCCTCAGGAGGCGGCCCGATGGGCCAGCATCCCGGTCATCAACGCCGGCGATGGCTGGGGTGAGCACCCGACCCAGGTGCTGACCGACCTCTACACGATCAAGAAGGAGCTCGGCCGGATCGACGGGTTGACGTTCCTGTGCATCGGGGACATGCGGATGCGCACGATGCACTCGATGGCCCACGCGTTGACCCAGTTCGACGCCGAGATGATCGCGATCGCTCCTCCGGAGATGTCGCTCACCGACGAGTTCAAGGCCGAGGTTGCGGAGAAGAACCTGACGATCCGCGAGGTCGATCACGTCAAGGATGCGATCGCCGATGCGGACGTGATCTACGTCGAGCCGGTGGTCCAGGCGGACTACACCGTCAGCCGTCAGGAGCGTGGCGACGATGTGGGCCAGACGCCGGCGAACTACCAGGTCTCGCGCGAGGTGCTGCAACTCGCCAAGCCCGGCTCGATCATCCTGCACTCGTTGCCGCGGATGGATGAGGTCCCACCTGACGTCGATGCCACCCGCCATGCGCGCTACTGGCAGGAGGCGTACTACGGCGTGGTGATGCGCATGTCCCTGTTGGCCCTCGTCCTCGGCGCGAAGGAATAGTCATGCAGACCCACCTCCGCGGCCGCGACCTGATCACCACCCAGGAGTGGACCAAGGACGAGATCGACACCGTCCTGGACGTCGCGCTCGACCTCAAGCGTCGTCGAGCACTTGGCGAGCCGCACGCGCTGTTGCGCGACAAGGTCCTGGCGATGCTGTTCTTCTTCTCGTCGACCCGCACCCGTGCCAGCTTCGAGGCGGGGATGGCGCAACTGGGCGGCCACGCCCAGTTCATCGAGTCCAAGTCGACCCAGATCGCGCACGGTGACACCGCGACCGAGATGGGTGAGATCCTCGGTCGGTACAACGACGGGCTCGCGATCCGGCAGGTCGACTGGGAGGAGGGCAACCGCTACATCCGGGACGTGGCTGCCGCCTCGCGGGTGCCGGTCCACAACATGCAGTGCGACCAGTTCCACCCGTTCCAGGTGTTGGCCGACCTGCTCACGATCATCGAGCACAAGGGTGATCCCCGCGGTCTGAC
>SKNK01000473.1 GCA_007120565.1 Nitriliruptoraceae bacterium
CGACCTGGCCGACGTCGTGCGGTTCATCAACGGCAACGAGCACTTCTTCCTCAACCTCGGCATGCCCGCCGCCAAGGCGGCGCTCGACCCGGCTCGCGACATCCCGGGGTGCAGCGTCGTGGTGGCCATGGCCCGCAACGGCACCGACTTCGGCATCCAGACCTCGGGTACCGGCGACCGCTGGTTCACCGGTGAAGCCAGCGTCCCTGACGGGTTGTTCCTCGGGGACTTCGGCGTCGACGATGCCAACCCTGACATCGGCGACTCGACGATCACCGAGACCGGTGGGATGGGTGGGTTCGCGATGGCTGCCGCTCCTGCGATCGTGCGGTTCGTCGGTGGCGAGGCGGCCGATGCTCTGCATGCGACCCGGTCGATGTACTCGATCGCGGTGGGGGAGCACCCGCACTTCCAGATCCCGATCCTGGAGTTCCGCGGGACACCGGTTGGGATCGACGTCACCCGCATCGTTCGCACCGGGACGGTGCCGGCGGTCAACACGGGCATCGCGGGCAAGGTCGCCGGTACCGGCCAGGTCGGCGCCGGCCTGGTGACCCCGCCGATGGAGGTGTTCACCGACGCGGTCCGCGCCCTGGCCGAGCTGGCAGAGCCCGCGGGAACGGCCGAACCTGTCGACGAGGGGTAGCCCGCCGATGTCGGGTCGGGTGCTGGTGACCGGTGCGGGCGGCAAGACCGGTCGTGCGGTCCTCGCCGCCCTGGCTGTCGAGAACGTCCCCGCACGGGCCTTCGTCCGCGACCGCGACCGCCACCGAGATCTGGCCGACATCGGCGACGTCGAGGTGGTGGCGGGCGACCAGCGCGACGTTGGCAGCCTGGTCGCCGCGTTGGAAGGGACCGACGGGGTCTACCACCTCGCTCCGAACGTCACCCCGGACGAGGTGGCGATGGGGGAGGCGGTCCTGGATGCGTGTCGGCGTGTGGGAGTGCGCCGGCTGGTGTTCCACTCGGTCGCCGACCCCCACGAACCGGCGATGCCTCACCACGCGGACAAGGGCACGGTGGAGGACCGGATCATCGCTTCCTACCTGACCTGGACGATCCTGCGTCCGAACGCCTACCTGCAGAACCTCGACGGCTACCTCGACGACCTGCGGGCCGGCCACTACCGGGTCCCGTACGCGACGGACCGAGGGTTGGCGCTGGTCGATCTGCGTGAGGTCGCGGAGGTGGCCGCTGGCGTCTTCAGCGGCCGGTTGGACGATGCGGTCGGTGCCATCTGGGAGCTGGCAGGTCCGACGCCGGTCTCACCCTCGGACGTCGCCCAGGTCGCGGCCGACGTGCTGGGTAGACCGGTCAGGGCCGAGCGGTGGGACCCCGACGACTGGCTCGTCGCGGCCGCATCCAACGGACTGCCCGAACAGGCTCGACAGCGCCTGTACCGGATGTTCCGCTACTACGACCAGCACGGGTTCCCCGGCGACCCGACGACCCTGCGACGTCTGCTCGGACGCGAACCGACGGATCTGGCCCGCTACCTCGAGGCCGCTTTGCCCCGCGTGCGGTGATGTTGAGACGACCTCGGCATCGCTATGGCTACCACGGTGCGAGTGGCTTGGGCCGGTCGTCTCGCGCCGGTGGCACGAGTGCGACAAGCAGGGCAGGAGCGGCGGTGACCAGGAGGGCCGCGGAGCGGCTGAGGCCGGTGGCCAGGACGCCGAACACGCTCGGTCCGACGATGAACCCGGCCGCGATGAACACGATGGCCAGGGTGAAGCCGGTGGTGGGACGGTCGGAGAAGACCTGTTGGTTCCAGATCACCAGCAGGGCGAACCCGGTCGTGAATCCCACGCCGAACAGACCGGCCGACCCGAGGGTGACGAGCACCGAACCGGGTTCGACCAGCAGCAGCAGGCTCGAGCCGCTGACCAGGACCAACATCACCGCCATGGGCCCGCGCAGCCCGTAGCGGTTCGCGATGTTGCCCCCGAAGGCGCCAACGGCCCCGCCGGCGATCCCCAGGGCCGCCCACATCGCCGGGCCGATCCAGCTGGCCAAGCCGGCATCCTGGGCGATCTCCGGGGCGTACGAGAAGTAGGCGCCGGACGTGATCGAGACGCCGAAGGCGACGAGGAACAGCCGCGCTGATCGTGCGGTGAAGAACCATCCCATCCGGGGCCACCTGCGGTCGACCACGGGCCCCATCGCGTCCGGCTCGAGCACCCGCCAGGCCGCGGCGGCCGCAACCAGCCCGATCGCCGCGAACGCCCACCACACGATCCGCCAGTGGTCTCCGGTGACCAGCATCAGCGCGCTCGCGACCAGCAGCCCGATGGGGGAGCCGGCGTTGACCAGCGCGAGCGCTCGCCGACTCCCCGATGACGGGACCTGGTTGGCGACGGCATCGGAGAACGGGGCCCACGCCCCGCCGGCGCTCGTGCCCGCCGCGATCACCCCAACGGCCAGCAGGATCGGCCCCGGTGCCGTGGCGATCGTCGCCGCCCCGACCGCCAACAGCAGACCCCCGGAGACCACGGGTACGCGGGGTCCGTAGCGGGCGGTGAGGACACCGGTAGCGACGGTGGCCACCAGGTAACCGGCCTGTGCCGCGCTGGCGTAGTAGCCCAGCACGTCCAGGGGCAGATCGAAGTCCTCGCTGAACCTCGGCACGAACAGCCCATACGCCAGCCGTCCGATGCCGTAGGTCGCCACCAACGCCAGGAGGCCAGCTCCCCCCACGCGGGTGCTCTGACTGAGGTGCACGACGAACCTTCTCGCGACATCGGTGAAGGTGCCGCAGGAACACGGCTCCCTACACCAGCGTGGCGGTACGCAACCATGCGAGTGGTCGCTTGGCACCGACGAACGGCGGGTAGCCCCTACGGACGGTCGGATGCGGTGGGTTGCGCGGCATCTCGACCATGCCTGGCTCGACTACGTTCGTGTGCTCGTCGACGAAGGTCGGATATGCCGCCCGCCCGGTCCTCGCTACTGCTCGTGACCGACCTGCGTTACCCGGCCAACGGCCGCCGTTACGGCGACGAAGACGTCTGGCTGTCGGGCGAACTGCGGGAACAGTTCGACGTCGCGCTGTGCTCGCCGCTCGACGCGGCCGCGTTGCTGCACCCGTTCGACATCGTGCTCGTGCGTAACAGCGGTCCGGTGATACACCACCGGGAGGCTCACCGCGCCTTCCGAGACGAGGTGGTCCGCAACGACACCCGCCTGGTCAACCCGCTGACCGGGCGGGGCGACATGCAGGGCAAGGGCTACCTGGTCGAGCTGTGGGCCGCAGGCGAGCCGGTCATCCCGACCGTCGACCGCCGCGAGGACCTCGGCCTGCTGCCCGAGGCCGACCGGTGGGTGGTCAAACCGATGCTCGGTGCCGACTCGATCGGGCTGCAGGTGCTGGACTCCCTCGACGGTGTCGAGCTCGAGGACACGCTCGTTCAACCGCACGTCGACATCGTCCACGAGATCTCGTTCGTGTTCGTCGGTCGGCGTTTCCAGTACGCCGTGTACGCACCCGACCCCGCTCGGCGTTGGGAGCTCGTCCCGTACGCCCCCACGGACGATGACCTCGCGTTCGCCCAGCGCTTCGTGGACTGGAACGCGCTCGACGTGGGCGTGCAGCGCGTCGATGCCTGCCGGACCCACGGTGGCGCGCTGCTGCTCGTCGAGCTGGAGGACCTCAACCCCTACCTGTCGCTTGAGATCATCGACAGCGCAACGCGGTCAGCCTTCACCGACGCGTTGATCGCCAGCCTGCGGGAGGCGCTCGACCACTCTCCCCTCTGGGGCCAACACCACACGCAGTAGCCGGATGTCGAACGCAACGTCCGGGTCAGCAGCGTCCGGGCCAGCTTCCGGAGATCGGCTCACGGTCGGCGCCGATGCGCTTCAGGTAGGCGTTGAAGCCATCGCGCCACACCCGGTGGGCTTCGATCTGCACGGCTTCGAGGTCCTCGCACGACAGGTCGCCGACCTCGGGATAGCGCGCACCGATGGCGCGGGCGACACCCAACGAGGCGAGCGCGTCGGCGCTGGCCTCGTGGGCGTTGTCGAGGTCCACCCCGTAGACCTGGCAGGCGGCTTCGAGGGTCCGCTTGCCTTTGCGGTACCGGTCGACGTGGCGATCGAGGACCAAGGGATCGATCAGCTGGCAGGTCGGCAGGGTGCGCGGCGGGTCAAGCCGCGCGAGTTCGGCGGCCAGGAAGGGCCAGTCGAACGGGGCGTTATAGATCACGACGCCGGTGTCCTGAGCGGCCAGTTCCGTCAGCGCATCGTGGACCTCGGCCATGACCGTGGCGATGGGCGGTGCCTGTTCCGCGATCAGACGCTCGCGGGTGATGCCGTGGACCGCCGCTGCTTCCTCGGGGATCACCACGTCCGGACCGGGATCGACCAGGGTGTCGACGATGGGGACCGGGGCGCCATCGGGATCCTGCCGGAACAGCGCGACCGCCAGGATCCGGTCCGAGTCCGGGTCACGCCCGGTCGTCTCGAGGTCGAGGGAAGCCAGGACCGCCTCGGCCCAACCGCCTGACCGGGCCGCAGGCGCAGGTGGTGAGGGCGCCTCGGGCGATGCCGGTGCCTCGGACGGTTCGGATGGGCGTTCACGGACGGCGGTGGCGGCTCCGGTGCCGCCGAGGAAGGATCCCTCTTCCCAGGGCAGTTCGAGCATCGTCGCTTGCGTCGCGCCTCGATGGCCCACGGGACCCCTTCCTGGTTGGTCGACCCCGAGCGTGCCA
>SKNK01000070.1 GCA_007120565.1 Nitriliruptoraceae bacterium
AGAGAAGTGGAGCTGCCGGGAGTCGAACCCGGGTCCCGCGATCCCGTTGCTCGGGGCTCTACGTGCGTAGGATCCGGATGAGCTCGGATGTGGTGCTCCGGAACCAGGCAGCTTCCACATCCACACCACCGTTCAGTGTTCCTCGACGGCCCGGTGGTCATTGCCGTTGAGGTGGAGCCTCGTTATGTCGATCCGGTCCTCTTACGAGGCATCAAAGGCGGATCGTCGCAGGTTATTAAGCTGCGAGTGCCAGGTCCTTAGCGGACGCTTGAGTGTTGGCAACTAATGGTTCTCGCGTGGGATTATCGAGGTCGCGCGAGCACCCTCGGCACGCTCCCCTGGCAGCGGCTAGATCACGGTCGAAACCGAGTCAGCCCCAGGTGTTGTGCAACGACGCTGTGCAGTTCTCAAAGAGGTTGGCGCCACCTATCTCTCTTGACGCCGGCCCATGATTATACCCGACCGTTGCGGTTTCGCCACTCGGAGTATCGACCGGTCAGCGCCGCTGCTTGAGCGCGCGCTCCATCTCGCGCTTCGCGTCGCGTTCCTTGGAGGTCTGGCGCTTGTCCGCCACGTTCTTGCCCTTACCGATCGCGACCTCGAGCTTCGCCCGCCCGTGCCGGAAGTACAGGCGGGTGGGGACCAGCGTCGAACCCTTCGTGGCTACGGCACGACGGAGTTGCTCGAGTTCGCGACGGTGCAGGAGCAGCTTGCGAGGTCGGGTCGGATCGTGGTTGTTGCGGTTGCCGAACGCGTACTCGGGGATGTGCGCCTGCATCAACCAGGCCTCACCCATCTCGTCGATCTTCACCCACGCCTCGACCAACGAACCCTTGCCATCGCGCAACGACTTGACCTCAGTGCCCTGAAGCACGAGGCCTGCCTCGAAGGAGTCTTCGAGGAAGTAGTCGAAGCGGGCGCGGCGGTTGCTGACGATCAGCTTGGTGCCGTCACCGCCCTTTGAAGACTTGGCTGCCATAGCCAGGAGCGTAGCGACCACGCCAACCGCTCCGGCCATGCGCGACGACACCGGCTCCTGGTTAGCAGCTGATGTACCCGCAGGGGTTCTTGCGGACCCCGTTGTCGTACAGCTCGAAGTGCAGGTGGGGGCCGTAGGACCGCCCGGAGTTGCCCACGGCTCCGATGACCTGACCTTCGGAGATCTGCTGACCCGCTCCCACCGCGATCGAGGACTGGTGGGCGTAGACGGTGGCGAACCCGTCGGCATGAGCGATCACCACGTAGTTGCCGAAGCCGCCACCGCAGGTCCACGAGTTGGTCGGGTGGCAGGAGCCAACGGCAGTCACCACGGTTCCCCCACGTGCGGCGCGGATCTGCGTTCCGACCTCGCCGCGCAGATCCACCCCGTAGTGGTAACCGCCGAGGGAGGGACGCGGCCCGAAGGGCGAGGTGATCGCACCGCCGACCGGACGGGTCCAGCCACGCTCCCCACCTCCACCTACTCCAGCTTGATGGCCTTCCTCGACGGGAGTTCCGAGTTCACCGCAAGCCTCGCGGATCGCTTCCTCGTCGCCGGACTCACGCGCCGCATCGCACGGGTCGCTGGCCTCCCGCTCACGCTGCTCAGCCTCGCGTTGGCGCTGCTCCGCTTCACGTTGACGTTGCTCAGCCTCGCGTTGTTGGCGTTCCGCTTCCTGCTGCCGTGCGATCGCGGCCAGCTGCGATTGGATCCGAGAGGACTCCGCTTCCAGCCCCGAGAGGTGGCCCTCCAGGGACTCACGGTCCTCACGCAACGACTCGAGCACCTCAGCGTGCTCGGCACGCCGTTCAGCGACCAGCGCCGTCAACCCTTCCTGCTCGCTGAGGGAACGCTCGATACTGGCGGCCGCCGTCGCGGCGACCTCGGTCTCACGTTCGGCCTCGACCCGCAGAGCCTGCGCCTCTGCCCGCTGTTCCTCCACCTCGGCGAGGAGGCCTTCAACGGTCAGGACCAGGTCACGGTCGCCGGTGACCACGTGAGAGACGTAGGTGTTGGAGTTGAGGAAGTCGGTCATGTCACGCGCAGTGGTCAACGTGTCGGCGAAGGAGACCTGTCCGAACTTGAAGGCGGCTCGGATCCGGGCATCGAGACGTGCTCGCTTCTCCACGTACTCGGCGTCGAGTTCCTCGATGCGCTCCTCGACCTCGACCAGACGGTCGCGCGCGGCCCGAGCCCGTCGGTTGGCCTCCTCGACCGCGTCGTGGGCTTCCTCGAGCTCCACCTCGAGCTCGGCGAGCGCCTGGTTAGCCGCGTCGACCTCGTCTTCGATCGCCGCCAATTGCTCCCGGGCGGTGCCCTCTCGGGCACGCACCTCGCTCAGTTGGTCCCGAGTCTGCTCGCGTTGCTCCGAGGTGCGGCTGAGATCGTCGCGGAGCTCACCGGTCTGGGCGGATGCGGACAGAGGCAGCAGGCTGAGGACCGCTACCAGGGCCGCGAGGCGCAACGGTTGACGCACCAGTTCCACCTCGAGGGGGAGGTCGGGATCGCCGGGATCCCGCGTGCAGCGATACCACAGGGCTACCTACGGTAGCTGTGAGCCACATGACCAACAAGGGCAACACTGCCCCATTTCAGCGACACCCGTATCATCGGCCACCAGCCGTTAACCCTTGAGGCCAGCCGCAGACCCGGGCCTCGCTACGAGTCCTTGAAGAACCACAGGGCCACGATGGACGACCCCGCGGCGATGCCGAAACCGGCGAGCAGCAGCGGTGGACCTGCGGCGATCACGTGGGCCTCACCGATGAAGGGCATCAGCAGGACCTCCCGGGACAACCCGTCGGTGACCCGGGGTACGACGCCGTACAACAGCCCCCAGGAGACCAGCGCACCGACGATCCCGGTGATCACCGCCTCCATCAGGAAGGGCAGGCGGATGTACCAGTTGCTGGCGCCAACCAGGCGCATGATGGCGGTCTGCTCACGCCGCGCGAAGGCCGACATCAGGATCGTGTTCCCGATCAACAGCGCCGCCGCCGCCAACTGGATCACGGCGACAGCGAACGCGCCGTTGCGCACCACACGGGTGAAGTTGAGGAACTGCGTCAGGATCTCGCGCTGGTCGACGATGTCCTCGACGCCCGGATACTCCTCGAACTGCTCGTTGATGATCAGGAACTCATCCGGGTTATGCAGACTGACCCGGAAGGACGCCGGCAGGATGTCGGGTTCGACGATGTCCAGGAGGTTCTCCTGGTCGCGGAACAGCTCCTGGAAGCGCTCGTAGGCCTCTTCCTTGGACTCGTAGTGCACCTCGTCGACCGCGGGCTGCGCCTCGAGGTCGCTCCGCAGGTCGTCGAGTTGCTGCTCGGTGATCTCAGGGCACGATTGGCCGTCACAGAGGAAGATCGAGACCTCGACCTGATCGACCCAGTCGTCGGTTGCCAGGTCGATCTGGTCGCGCAGCAACAGGGTCGCTCCGAGCAACGTCAGCGACACGGTGATCGACAGGATCACCGCGATGGTCATCAGCGGGTTGCGCCGCAGACCCTTCGCGGACTCCTGGATGATGTAGCGCCAACGCGCGGACATCGGTACTCCTCGTCGGCCTACAGGCCGTCGTCGTTCGGTGGTGGGTCGCCCGGTCGACGCCCACCGTCACAAGGGATCAGCCGGCGTAGCCGTAGACACCGCGGGACTGGTCGCGGACGACGAACCCGTTCTCGAGCTCGATCACGCGGCGGCGCATCGAGTCGACGATGTGCTGGTCGTGGGTGGCCATCACCACGGTGGCACCGGTGCGGTTGATGCGGTCCAACAGCTTCATGATCCCGACCGAGGTGGAAGGGTCGAGGTTGCCCGTCGGCTCGTCGCAGAGCAGGATCCGAGGGCTGTTCACGAAGGCACGGGCGATCGAGACCCGCTGCTGCTGCCCACCGGAGAGCTCGTGCGGCAGCGCGTTCGCTTTCGCCTCCAGCCCGACGAGCTCCAGGACCTCGGGTACCCGGCGCTGGATCTCGCGCCGGTTCTTGCCGATGACCTCCAACGCGAAGGCGATGTTCTCGCTGACCGACTTGTTCGGCAGCAGCTTGAAATCCTGGAAGACGTACCCGATCTCGCGACGCAGAGACGGGATCTTCCAGGACCGCAGCGTGGTGAGGTCCTTGCCGGCGACGTGTATCGATCCGGTGTCGGGCACCTGTTCGCGGGTCAACAAGCGCATGAACGTCGACTTACCCGATCCTGAAGGGCCAACGACGAAGACGAACTCGCCCTTGGCGACCTCCAGGGTGACGTCGTTCAGTGCGATGACCTCGTCGTCGCCCCCCCGCTTGTAGGTCTTGGTGACGTTCTCGAGCTTGATCACATCGACTCGCTCGTGTCAGAGGTGGACACTGGGCCTCGCGGAGAGGGTGCAGATCGTGGGCACGAGGCTGCCGCCCGGCGAGGCCCGTACCCACGCGCAGAAGCGTACCCCGTAGATCCGCGCTGCCTGTGAAGCTGCGGGCGTGACCGTTCGGCCAGGGACCCTGCAGCGGTCAGCTACGTCGAGGTGGCAGCACGAGGTCAGTCCGGGGGCGTCTCCGCCTCGGCGGCCTCGCGAACGCGGCGGCGCAGCTCCGCCTCCAGCAGCTCGTCGAGATCGCCATCGAGCACCTGTTGCACGTTGCCGGTCTCGTGCTCGGAGCGCAGGTCCTTGACCATCTGGTACGGGTGCTGGACGTAGCTGCGGATCTGCGAGCCGAACCCGACGTTCTGCACGCC
>SKNK01000081.1 GCA_007120565.1 Nitriliruptoraceae bacterium
GGAGGGGATCTGCCCTCTGAGGTCTGCATGCTCCACGTAGACCCGTTGCAGCATCGGCTCCGGCTCACCAAGGCGGTTGCGCAACGCCGTGACGTTGCCGGTCACCGCGCAATCCCCGAAGGAGACGACGAGCTTGCTGTTCGCGCGGATCTGACGCGCCAACTCCAGGTTGTCCTCGTTGGCGATGGCGCCTTCGACCAGGGTGATGTCCACGCCCTCGGGGAAGGTCTTGACATCCATGATCGGGCTGAACACGACGTCGACCCGTTCTGCGAGGTCGAACAGTCCTTCGTCGAGGTCGAGGAAGGACATGTGACAGCCCGAGCAACCACCGAGCCACGCGGTCGCCAGGCGGGGCCGTCGGGTGGCAGCACTCATCGTCGTACCTCTCGGTCACGCCGTCCGGTCACAACGACACCTCCTCGTCACTCGGGTGCACCCATTCCTCCTCGGCGCGAGCCTGTGCCAGGAACGCGATCACGTCGGGGTCGTGGCGCATCTCCCCGATGGCGCGGCCCTTGAAGCTCAACGCACCCGTTGGGCACACGAGCACACACTTCCCGCACCAGGTGCACGAAGACGCATCCCCCCACGGTACGTCCATCTCGGCGACGAGTCGCGAGTTCCCGCCTCGTTCCGCCATCTCCCACACCGATGCGCCCTCCACCTCGGCGCAGACGCGCACGCACCGGGTGCAACGCACGCAACGGTCGCGGTCGAGCACGTACTTGGGGTGGGAGGCGTCGATGCCTTCGTTGGCATGACTGAGCTCGTAGTGGATGTGGTCGACCTCGGTCTCCACGGCCAGGTCCTGCAGCTCACAGGCACCGCTGCTCACGCAGGTGGCACAGACGTGGTTGCCCTCGGCGAAGAGCAGTTCGACGATGCGGCGCCGGTGCTCACGGAGCTCGAAGGAGTTGGTCCGGATGTCCATGTCCTGCCCGACGGGGGTCGCGCAGGCGAGCTGGAGCCTGGGGTCACCGTCGACCTCGACCGAACACAGCCGGCACCCACCGTGTACGGACAGACCGTCGAGGTAGCACAGGGTCGGGATCGGGACGCCGACGCGCCGGGCGAGATCCAGGATCGTCTCGCCCTCGAACGCCTCGGCGTCGTCGCCGTCGATCGTGACGGGGACCTTGGGGCGTGGGTCACGCGGTCGCACCGTTGACCTCCTCTTCCTCGACCAGCAGGTCGAGGTACTCATCGCGGAAGTGTTCCAAGGTGGAGAAGACCGGGTTGGGGGCACTCTGTCCGAGCCCGCACAGGCTCGTCGCACGCACCGTTCGGCAGAGGCTCTCGAGGTGCGCCAGATCCCGGGCACGGCCGACACCACGGCAGATCCGGTCGAGGAAGGCGTACATCTTCTCGGTTCCCACCCGACACGGAGCGCACTTGCCGCAGCTCTCGTCGCGGCAGAACTCCATATAGAAGCGGGCGACCTCGGGCATCTTGACCGTGTCGTCCATCACGACCATCCCGCCCGACCCCATGATCGAACCCAGGTCGCGCAGGTGCTCGTAGTCCACGGGCGTGTCGAGGAAGCGGGCCGGGATGCAGCCCCCGGACGGGCCACCGGTCTGCGCGGCCTTGAACTCACGGCCGTTGGCGATACCCCCGGCGAGGTCGAAGACGAGCTCCCGAAGGGTGATCCCCATGGGGACCTCGATCAGGCCCGTGTCCTCCAACGACCCGGCGAGCGCGAACACCTTGGTACCGCTGCTGGTCTCCGTACCGAGGTTGGCGAACCACTCATGCCCGTGGTTGAGGATCGCCGGGACGTTCGCGAGGGTCTCGACGTTGTTGATCATCGTCGGCTGACCCCACAGCCCCTTCTCGGTCGGGTACGGGGGCCGCAGAACCGGCAGACCTCGGCGGCCCTCGATCGACGCCATCAGCGCGGTCTCCTCGCCGCAGACGAACGCTCCTGCGCCGACCCGCACCTCCAGGTCGAAGCTGAAGGTCGTACCGAGCACGTTGCGTCCGAGCAGCTTCGCCCGCTTCGCCGCGCGGATCGCCCGCTCCATGCGTTCGATCGCCAGGGGGTACTCGGCCCGCACGTAGGCGTAGCCCTTGGTCGCCCCGGTGGCGTAGGCGGCGATGGCCATGCCCTCGATCACTCGGTGGGGGTCCGAGTCCATGATCGTCCGGTCCATGAACGCACCGGGGTCGCCCTCGTCCCCATTGGCGACGAGATACTTGGGATCCCCCTCAGCTTCGGCAAGCAGCGCCCACTTGCGACCGGTCGGGTAGCCGGCACCACCGCGACCACGGAGCCGACTGAGGAGGATCTCCTCGACGACCTGTTCCGGAGCCATCTCGGTGATGACCCGTGCGAGCGCTCGGTAGCCGCCCTCCCCCACGTAGTCCTCGAGCCGGTCGGGGTCGATCCGCCCTGCGGTCTCCAGGACGACGCGCACCTGGCGGGTGAAGAACGGCAGATCCGGCGCCATCGTCGGGACGTTGTCGACCGGCTTGCCCGTGAGGAGGTGGTCCCGGGCGATGTCACCAGCGCCGTCTTCATCGACGTGGGTGTAGATGGTGGTCTGGTCGCCGCGTTCCTCGACACGCACGAGGGGACCACGGCTGCACATCCCCGGGCATCCGGTGGAGACCACGCATATATCGGGACGCTCGGCATCGTGGATCGTCTTCGAGATCTGGTCGCGGACCGGCAGCGCTCCGGCCGTCACGCAGGCCGTCGAGGTGCACACGAGAGCCCGTTTGACGAACCTGGACCGTGCTTCGCGCTCCGCCTTGACGACGTCATCGAGGTCGATCGGCGCAGCCATCAGGGCACCTCCGCAGGGGTCGGTTCGGCATCGAGCATCGCGGCGACCCGCTTCACCGCTTCTTCGACCGTGAGGTGGCCCAGGACGTCATCGTCGATCACGACGAGCGGCGCGAGGCTGCAAGCGCCGATACACCGGGTCGTCGTCAGGCTGAACCGTTTGTCCTCGGTGGTCTCACCCGGGCCGACGCCGTGTTCCCGACGGAGGGCGTCGATGATCGCGTCGGCCCCCTTGACGAAACAGGCCGTGCCGGTGCACACGGAGCAGCTGTGCTCGCCGAGCGGTTCCCGGGTGAACAGGTGGTAGAAGGTCGCGACGCCGTAGACCCGGGACCTAGGCAAACGCAGCGCACGGGCGACGTACAGCAGCACCTCGTCCGAGAGGTACCCGAAGACCTCCTGCGCCGCGTGGAGGACCTCGATGAGCTGATCCTGCTGGAACCGCGCCTTCCGCAAGGCCTTGTCGATCAGCGAGAACCGCTCATCGCCCGTGGGATGGGGTTCGTCGGAAGCACGCTTGCGAGCTGAAGCCTCGGCCGGTCCCGCCACATCGCACCTCCTGGAGACACCGCGAGCCATCACGTGTCGGTGAGCCGTGAGGGATCGCCGATCCGACATCCCGAGCCTGCCCGGCGACCGATGAAGCAGACAGGGCAGGAGGTCACAACCGGCCGGGTACGCCGGCACGGCACTCAGCCACGATCGTGGGTCATGCCGGGCCGGGTTCAGGCGCCCCTTCAGACGCGCTGCCACGACGCGGTCGTCGCAGCCTTCGCCGAGGCGAAGGTTCGTGACGTGCGGTCATGGTCATCGCGATCGACGCAACGAACGAAGCGAGGATCCCGATGCCGACGAGCGAGTAGACGACCGTGAACAGCTTCGCGAGATCGCTCGAAGGCACCAGGTCCCCGAACCCGATGGTGGTGAGCATGACCACGCTGAAGTACAGCGCGTCGATCACGCGCCACCCCTCAACGAAGGTGAAGAACGACGTGCCGCTTGCGATGGTCAGCAGCGCGAGCAGAGCCAGCCCTCGAGTCGCTGGATCGCGCAAGGTGCGGACCAAGGCGCGGAGGAACCGTCCTGTTGCGAACAGCATCGAGATCACGGCAGATCCGATCCGAGGGGCACCGGACCGCCGTCGTGGGGCGCCTCAGTAGGTGGGGATGCTCGGGTCGACCTGACGAGAGTAGGCGTTGATGCCACCACGCATCGAGCGCGCCTTGAACCCTGCACCGCGGAGCAGCTCGGTGGACTCGAGCGAGCGCACCCCCGAGAGACAGTGCACGACGTACTCGGCGGTCGGGTCGAGCTCGGCGAGCTTGCCCGGCAGTTCGTCCTTGGGGATCAGGACGGAGCCGGGGATCCGGTTGATCTCGTACTCGTGGGTCTCGCGGACGTCCAGGAGCACCACGTCGGGCTTCTCGGCGATCTCCGCGTACTCGGTCGGCAGGATCTCGAGGTCGGCCAGCGACAGGTCGGTCTCGACCACGCCGTCGTGTGCGGGCATGCCGCAGAACGCCTCGTAGTCGATCAGTTCGGTGACCGTGGGGTTCTCGCCGCAGACCGGGCAGTCCGGATCCTTGTTGACCTTGACGTAGGTCCAGCGTTGCTCGAGTGCGTCGTACAGGCCGAGCCGGCCGATCATCGGTTCGCCGATGCCGGCGAGCACCTTGATGCCCTCGATGCCCTGCGCCGTGCCGATGTGCCCGGCCATGATCCCCAGCACGCCGCCTTCGGCGCAGTTGGGGACCATCCCTGGCGGCGGAGGCTCGGGGAACATGCACCGGTAGCAGGGGCCCTCCTCGGCGTAGAAGACGCTGAGTTGCCCCTCGAAGCGGAAGATCGACCCGTAGACGTTGGGGATGCCCAGCAGCACGCACGCATCGTTGACGAGGTAGCGCGTCGGGA
>SKNK01000480.1 GCA_007120565.1 Nitriliruptoraceae bacterium
CCTGCTCGCGACCCTGGTCTTCTTCGGACCCACGATGGCTCGGACGCGGATCGAACCGGGTGCGGACGCACGAGCGGCCCGGGTGCTCCGGCACGCCGCCACAGCCCTGAGCGTCGCGGTGCTTCTGCTCTTCCTCGGCGGTCTGGGTGGTGCCTGGACCACCGGCATGAACGCCGCGGCTGGGTTCGCGCTCATCGTGTACGCGATCGCTACCACGCTGGTGTGTCTGCCGGTGGGACGCGCCGTGTGGAACGCGCGGGTCACCGCTGCCCGGCCGCTGGTGATCGGGGTCTGCGTGTGGTTCCCGTTGGTGGTGTGGGCCGATGCCGTGGTCGTCGCGACGGGGTCGTGGCGCTGGCTCGATGCGCTCGGTGTCGTGGCCCTCACCGGCGTGCTCGCCCAGGCCATCCTCGCCACGCTGGTCTACCTGGCGCCGATGCTGCGAGGGCGAACCACCGGCAGCCGCGAGGTGATCCGAGAACGACTGGAGATCGGTGCGCGTAGCCGCGCTGCCGCGATGGCCGCTGGGGTCGCGCTGGCCGCGACCGGAGCGGCCAGGCTCATCGATGACGTCCCGTTACTTGCCGTCGGCGGGGCTCTGGTGGTCGTGACGATGCTCGCCACGGCGATCGTCGCGCTGTGGCCCCTCGGTGAGGCCACGACCGACGCTGCCACCGAAGCGGCGAGGTAGCCCACCCACCGGCACGGCCGTGTCGTCCTGCTGCCACGGTGCTGTCCGCTGGCACGTGTGGTCGAGGAGGTCGGCTCGCTAACCGATGCGGTCGCGTCCAACGATCGTGCACCGGTGCTCGCCGCTCGGCGTGGTGAACGTCACGGTGTCGCCCGCACGCTGCCCGAGCACCGCGCTGGCGACCGGAGAGTCCGATGAGGTGCGGTGATCGTCCATCCCGGCCTCGACCGGGTGCACGATGAGGAAGGTCTCCCGGTCACCATCCGGGAACTCGACCTCGACCTCGTCACCGATCTCGATCACGCTCGGGTCATCGATGATGTCCGCTGGTGCGACGGCGTCGCGGAGCAGCGCGGTGAGGTCCTGGATCTGGGTGTCGAGCTGGGCTCGCTCGGCGATCAGCTCCTCGGTGCGCTCGTTGCCGAGTTCCTCGTCGATCCGGTCGCGGCGCTCGGTCGATCGCTCGAGGCGTGCTTCGATCCAGCCACGGCCCTCGGTGGTGAGGACCACGGGATCGCGGCGGGCAGGTGCATCGGACGTCATCTTGGTTCCTCTCGACCCAGGCGAGGTGTCCGCAAAGGGGTAGGTGAAGCCTCGCTTCAGGTACTCGCATCAGGCTATCGAGCTATGGTGGTGCGATACGGCGTGGGGTGCGGACCTGCCGGCCTCACCTTCGGGTGGGGCCGGTCGGCTGCAGCATCCAGATCGCCTCGGCAGGCGTGTCTCCCGGGTTGGCCCACCTCATGATCGGCAGCTCGGCCGCAACCAGGGCATCACCTTCGTGCAGGGTTTCGGTGTGTCCTCCGACCTTGAGGTCGAGGATCCCATGTAGGACCGTAGCCGTCTCGGCGACCTTCACGGCGAACGGTGCGCGGTCGCCGGTGGCGCCGGGGGCGAACTCCAGAAGCCAGAGCTGTCCGATGTCCGGATCATCGAGCAATCGTTCGCCGATGAGCCCGTCCTGCAACGGGGTGCGATCACGGCCACTGCGTCGAGAGATCTGGTACCCGGGCTGGCGGTCGTCTGTCGGACCGAAGGCCACGCCGAGCACCTCCCAGAGCCGCATCAGCGTGTCGCCGGACGGGCCCCGGACGCCACGCTCCACCTGCGAGAGCGCCGAGGCGCTGATGCCGACCTGGCGCGCCAACTCGGCCTGAGAGACGCCGCGCGACAGCCGTTGGTCCCGGATCCTGGTTCCCAGCCGTTCCCGGCTGGTGGTCGGGGTGTCGATGCTGCGCAGGTCGCCATCGCGCACCTCGGCACGCAGGGTGCGACCCACGACCTCGGCGGCCCGACCGTCCGCCTTGCGGACGGTGCAGGTCACCTCGTCGCCCTCGGAGTCGAGTTCCACGACCACCTGGGTGATCTCGGCGAGCCGGCGTAGGAAGCTCGGACGGTGGTGGGCGGCATCGACGGGCCACAGGGCGAGGCTCCGTCGCCGATACAGCCTCGGACACGCGGCCAGGAACAGGTCGAGCGCAGCATCGGCGTTCCAGGCCCGCTGGACCGCGGCCAGGCGGTCGAAGACGAAGGCGGCTCCGGCGCCTACCTCGGCATCGACGTTGCGGAGTTGCGTGAGCGCGTCGTCCAGGGTCGCGTCAGCCGCCAGGGTGTAGCGCTGATGCGAGGGTTCGCCGGTCGACACGGGAGACCAGTCCAGCACGGTCAGCCCGTCAGGTACGGGCCCCTCCCACGGTCGCTCGACGGTCACGACCACGACGGGGAGGCGACCATGCCAGGCCTCGATGAAGCGATCGACGATCAGGTCGAGTGGGGCATCGGCATCGCCCTGGAAGACCAGGTTGTCGCCGATGTGGACCCCATCGAGCAGCCCGTCGATCAGGGCGGTGCCGCTGGTTCGTCCTTGCACCGTTGCCACCTCGTCGACCCGGCTCACCTCGAGGGGCACCGTACTCGTCGCGGTGGCTGGTCAGGAGGCCAGTTCGGCGGGTTGTCCGGTGCGCGCTTCCAGAGCCTCGGCGATGCGCGCGACGCCCAACACGTTGGCTGCTGCGCGCAACGGCAGGTGCCGCTGCTCCGCCACACGCCACAGGTCCTCGAGGGCCGCGTTCATCCTCGCGTCGAGCCGCGCGGAGACGTCTTGAGCCGACCAGCGCTCACCGCGGAGGTTCTGCTGCCACTCGAAGCAGGAGACGGTGACGCCACCCGCGCTCGCCAGCACATCAGGGACCACCGTGACCCCGCGCTCCCGCAACACCGCGTCTGCCTCGGCGGTGCAGGGTCCGTTCGCCGCCTCGGCGATCAGGCCTGCACGGAGGCGTTCGGCCGTGCCGGTGTCGATCGCGCCCTCGAGCGCGGCTGGCACCAGGATCTCGCAGTCCAGGGTCAACAGTTCCTCCGGACCGATCACCTCAGCGTCGTGGTGGATCACCGAGCCGCGGGTCTCCTTGGTCTCGGTGACCGCGGCGAGGTTCAACCCGCGAGGATCGTGGATCGCCCCCTGACTGTCGGAGACGGCGACCACGCGCAGGCCGTCGGCGTCCAACATGCGGGCCAGGTGTGCCCCCGCGTTGCCGAAGCCCTGGATCACGACCCGGGCATCAGCGGGGAACCCCAGGCGCTTCGCCGCGGCCAGCACGACGGTGCGGCACCCCGCTGCCGTCGCGGTGTCGCGCCCGAGGGAGCCCCCCGCGGCGAGCGACTTGCCCGTCACCACGGCCGGGGTGGTGGTACCGGTGATGCGTCCGTACTCGTCGGCGATCCAGTCCATGTGACGTGGCGTGGTGTTCACGTCGGGAGCGGGGACGTCGGTATCCGGACCGATGTTCGCGGCGATCGCACGGGTATAGCTGCGCGTCAGGGACTCGAGCTCGGCGTCGCTGAGTTGCTTCGGGTCGATGGTGACCCCGCCCTTGCCGCCGCCGAGCGGCAGGTTCATCAGCGCGGTCTTGACGCTCATCAGGGTGGCGAGCCCGGCGACCTCTTCGGGTGTGACGTCGAGGTGGAAGCGGGTTCCGCCCTTGGCCGGCCCGCGGGCGGTGGAGTGGGCGACGCGGTAGCCGGGGACGACGCGCAAGGTGCCGTCGTCTGCGACGTAAGGCACCTGGACCGTGAGGGTGCGCTCCGGATGGTGCAGCGACGCGCGGATCCCGTCATCGAGATGGAGTTCATCGACGGCGGCGTCGATGGCGTCCAGGGCGAGACGGTGAAGGTCGAGAGTCACGTGAGGCCTCCTGCGCTCGGAACCCGCACGTTGACCGGCTACGCCGACCCGCGCTGCGGGTACGCCCCTGCGGGCGATGGCGACGCGCCGTTGCGTCACGTTCATGTTAGTCGTGAAGCGGCGCTTCATGCACGTTGTCGGTGCGTCGCTGTCGACCACCCGGAGGGTCGGCGCTCCCAGGACCAGCAGCGCGCACCGCGCACGGAAGGGCGAAGGTGTTGCCTCCGGACGAGCCAGAACGCCGTCGGGCACCGAACCCCTCAGGAAACGTCAGAGTCAGACAACGCCACGGCGAGGTGTCGGATCACTCCGGCCCGCCGGACGGAGATGACACCGTCGGTCTACGAAGCGCGCGGTGTCGGATCACTCCGGCCCGTCGGCCAGAAGCGACACATCCGACACATCGCCGTCGCGGAACCAACGCGCACCCTCGCAACCTGGTGGTCGGTTCTCCGGCCACCACCGCGGCCCCGGTCCTCCCCCGTGCCGGGGCCGCGTGCGTTGGTCCGTGGATGCGGTTCGTCCCAGGAGAAGGGTGCGTCCCGTGCGAAGGGTGCGAGGGGTGCGGGTGCAGCTCAGCGGGTGGCGTGGCGCCGCGGGTGGGCGCGGGTGGGTCACAAGGTGGCCGAGAACCAGTCACGAGCCCAGTTCAGCGCGACCTCGGCAGCCGCGCGGTCGGTCAGCAGATGGTCGGTGTCGAGGAGTGGGACGAAGCCCTTTGGCTGCTTGGCCGCGGCGAAGAGTCGTTCCCCCTCGCTGACGCTCACCACCTCGTCGTCAACGGCGTGCAACACCAGCAACGGCCGCCCGAGTTCTGCGACC
>SKNK01000199.1 GCA_007120565.1 Nitriliruptoraceae bacterium
AGAGCCCAACGAGCACCTCCGCGAGGTGGCGAGGGAACCCGGCCCCGACGAGGGCGTCCAGCCAACCGGCTTGGGGGATGGTGACCACGTCGAGGTCCCGGCCGAGGAGGCGGCCGAGGGTCTCGGCGATCTGGCGGTCCGTGTAGTCGGGCCCTACGAGGTCGATGACCTCGCTGGCGGACGGAGGGGCCTGCAGCGAGGTAGCGACCACTTCACCGATGTCGCGGGTGGCGACCATGGGCTTCGGTTGATCCGCCGAATCAGCGAACACGGGGAAGATGCCCTGGTCGCGGGCGGGCTCGAGAACCTCGGCAACGGACTCCTGGAAGTAGAAGGGCCGGACCGCAGACACCACCGTGCCGGTCGCTCGTAGTGCCTCCTCGAGATGATGGAGGGCGACGATGGGACCGGTTCCCTCCGCGAGTTCCGCGCCGATGGAGGACAGCGCGACGACGTGCGGGACGCCGCTATCGGCGACGGCTCCGGCGATCGCCTCCACCTGGTTACGAGCTTGCGCGTGGAAGTTCGGCGCCGCGAGGTCGAACGGCAACAACACGAACGCGCCGTCGCTGCCCGCGAGCGCCGCTGCCAACGCTGTCCGGTCGCCGAGGTCAGCAACCGCGACCTCGGCCCCGCGGGCGGCCCAGGGGGCGGCCTTGGCACCGTCCCGAACGACGACACGCACGGGGACGCCTGCGGAGAGCAATCGCTCCGCGGTGGCGGATCCGACGTGACCGGTTGCTCCTGTGATCGTGTACATAGCCCCTCCGTTCGCTGTGGTTGTCTTGTCCAGCAAGATACGGGCATCGTTTCGGACTATCCATGCCCTATAGTGCGAGAATCTTGCTCGTGAGTCCGAGCTGACGGACGAAGGGATAAAGCATGGGAGAAGGGCTCCTGGTCCAGGCACCCGCTCCGTGGACCCCGAACGATCCGCTTGGCGAGACGCTGCACCGGCTTCGGATGCGCGGCGCCTTCTATTGCCGGACCGAAGCGTTCGCGCCGTGGGGGCTGGAGGTGCCAGCCATAACGGACGCGGCGAGCTTCCACGTGGTCACGGAGGGGTCGTGCTGGCTCGAGGTGCCCGGCGCCGACCCGACGGAGCTGCGTCCCGGGGATCTCGCCCTGGTCCCCCACGGCCGCGGCCACAACCTGCTCAGCGAGCTCGGGATCCGGACGAGCGGGCGGGTCGATCAGGTCCCACAGCACTACATCAGCGAGCACTACTCGGTGCTCAGCTACGGAGGCAGCGGCGCAGCGACACGGATGATCTGTGGCGTGGTCGCGTTCGACGATCCCGCGGCGCGCGCCTTGGTCGCGGCCCTCCCTCCGGTCATCCACGTCGGCACGTCCACCCCGACAGGGCCAACCTCGATCCACGACGCGACCCGGCTCATGGCCGCCGAACTCAGCGACATGCAGCCCGGCGGCGAAGCGGTCACCACGCGACTGGCTGACATCCTGGTGGTCCAGGCCATCCGTGCGTGGCTGGCGAGCGACCCTGCCGCACAGACCGGCTGGCTCGGTGCACTCCAGGACGAGCGCATCGGGCGAGCCGTCGCCGCGATCCACCGCGACCCTGGCCGCGACTGGAGCCTCGCACGCCTCGCTGCGGAGGCAACGATGTCACGATCGAGCTTCGCCGCCCGATTCACGCAACTGTTGGGCGAGCCGGCGATGACCTACCTCACGAACTGGAGGATGAACGTGGCGCACTCCCGCCTTGAGGACGGAGACGACACGGTCGGCCGCATCGCCGGTGAACTCGGCTACCACTCAGAGGCGGCGTTCTCCCGCGCGTTCTCCCGGACCTTCGGCCATCCCCCCGGCAGCGTCCGGCGCGGCAAGGTGCTCGACGTCGCGCCGTAGGCGGGGTGAGCAACGATCGAGCTCCGACTTGACGTAAAGTTAACGTGAAGTTTTAGGGTGCCCACCTCCCAACACACCGAGGTGTTCATGGCAACCACGCGTCAATTTCCGACCGGCAACGACCCCGTGACCGTCATCGGACTCGGAGCGATGGGCACCGCCATCGCAGCGGCATTGCTGGGCCGGGGCCATCCCGTCACGGTCTGGAACCGGACCCGTCATCGTGCGGACGCGCTCGCCGAGGCAGGTGCCAACGTCGCTGCTTCGGCCGCCCAGGCGGTGAGCGCGAGCCCGCTGGTGATCCTCTGCCTGCTCGACGACGATGCGGTGACCGAGGTGCTCGGCACGGCGGGTGATGTCTCCGGCCGCACGTTGGCCAACCTCACGTCGCAGACCCCGGATCAAGCTCGAGCCCACGACCGTTGGGCGGCGGCCCGTGGTGCGAGCTACCTCGGCGGCGGGATGATGGCGGACCCCGAACACATCGGGACGGAGACAGCAACGCTGTACTACAGCGGAGCGACCGCAACCTTCGAACACCACCGCTCCACGCTGGAGTCGTTGGGAGGTGGCTCCCGCTACTTCGGTGCAGATCCGGGGTTGGCGCCGCTGTACCACGCGGCGGTCACCGGCTTGGGATTCGAACTGTGGGTGGGCTACCTCCACACCGCCGCGGTGTTCCGGGCTGAGTCGATCGATGCGGCGGAGTTCACGCCGCTGCTTGTCGACGTCGCCGCCCAGATGGTCGAGCTGTTCCCGATGCTCGCGAAGGCGATCGACGCGGCCAACTATCCCCCGGATATCGGGCCGCTCCGCGTGCAGGCCGCGTTGATGGGCGACCTGATCGACGTTCGCGAGCGACGTGGCATCGATGCTGAACGGCTGCGGTACGTCACCGCACTCATGCAGCGGCGTCTCGACGCTGGCCATGGCGACCAGGGGTTCTCGAGTCTCTTCGAAGAGGTCGTCCCTACTGCGACACCAGCAACGGAGCAGCACGTCGGGTAGCACGTCGGTCAGGCCGCGAAGGCTCCTTCGGCGGGAGCAGCCCACAGCGCATCAGCTGGGGAGGTCGCTCGGAGGACGGCTGCGGTGACCTGATCGTTGAGGTTGCTCCACCAGGTCGCGGCGAGCGTCGCTCGGGGCTCCTGCAGGATCGATCGAAGGATGCTGTCGGCATCGGCATCGTCGAGCCGATGCTGATGCGCCCAGGCATCGAGCAGGGGATCGAGGCGGTCGTCGGAGGTGGTCATCATCGTCGCTCCATCGAGTCGGCCAGGCGTTGCCGTGCCTGGTGCAGCTTGTAGCGGACGGTTCCCGGCGGCAGGTCCAGCGCTTCGCCGACCTGTTGGCTGGTCATCTCCGCGACCGCGACCATCGTGAGGACGACACGCTGGTCCTCGGGCAGCCGGGCGATCTCGGCCTCGAGGTGTTCGAGGTCGTCGCGATCGGCCATCCGATCGACCGTGTCGACCTGCCCACCGGCGATCCGAGCGACCTCGTTGCCGACCCGGGTGACGGCCTCTCGGCGCGAAGCCTCGGTTCGGTACCGGTCGATGACCAGGTTGCGAGCGACGGTGTAGATCCAGCCGCGCCGCTGACCGTCGCCCATCTCTGCGACCTCGTCGATGTGCCGCCATAGCCGAAGGAACGTCTCCTGCAGGAGGTCGCGTGACACCTCGGCGTCAGAGGTGCGTGCCAGCAGGAAGGCATGGACACCCTGGCGGTGCTCGTCGAACAGCTGCGTGAACCGCGCCTGGTCATCACCGGCCACCGGCGTCCTGCTCGGTCGTGATCGTCCCGTGCTTCTCGGTCACCAACAGCTGGAGCACCGGGAGGACCTCCTTGGAGGCGACGAGCCTGCCGATCAAGGTGATGTCCCCGACCTTCTCCCGCAGGAGTTCGGGCGGGACATCGTCATCGATGGTGAACGAGCCGAACAGCACCATAGACATCGGTTCGTCGAGCAGTTCGAAGAAGGCCCGGCCGAAGCTCTCGCTGCCGGAGAAGAAGCGTGGATGCCCGTCGTACCAGACGAGCTGCCCCTGCATCGTCAGCGCCGACATCAACTCGACCTCACTCTCGCGGGGCGCGATCAGCTGCCCTGCCGCCACGATGTTCTGGAACCCCACCTCCGACGTCGGCCCGGTGATGATCGTCTGCCCCGTCAGGAACAGCACGTCGGAGGGGTTCCCGCCGCGGTTGGCCAGCACCTCGCCGCTGACCTTTGTCTGTCCCGACAGGTTGCGGAACCGCTGCCCCTCTACGTGGTCGTAGTACTGCACCGACCCGGTCACCTTGGTCAGTCCGGCGGCCAGGGCTCCTTCGCTGCCGTGCGGCGCGAGCACCATGCCCGTGACGATGACCTGGCGATATCCGACCTTCTCGACCGGGCTGGTGAGGGCCAGTGTCCCCGTCACGACGAGCACCACGTTGTCCCCGCCGGGGTCGGCCAGCGCCTCACCGCCGAAGACCGCCGATCCGGTGTGGACCCGGACATCCGCCCCGTCGGGCACGGGCACGACGCTGGCAACGTCCTTCATCGGGATCCTGGCCAGAGCCCCGGAGAGGGACTCGGGTACCAAGACCAGTGAGATGCTCTCGATGCGGGCGATCGAGGCCAGCTCATCCGCCGAACTCATGCCCGTCAGATCGAGCACGGCCATGTTGCGCATGACTCCGGTCTGCTCTTCGGTCTGCATGCTCACGCCTTCCGTACGTTGGGTCGTCGGGTCCAGCTCAACCGGGACACCGCTCGACGAGGACGGTCCTCGCGCAGCGAACCCCACCACGAGCGCATCGCAGGGATGGCTGATCGCCTCCC
>SKNK01000465.1 GCA_007120565.1 Nitriliruptoraceae bacterium
ACAGGAGCTCGCCTCGCGCGCTCCGTTGACGCCAGTCTCCCCGACAACCCCACCCACCACTCCAGACCCAAGACACCACATCCACGCCACACGACCCGACCCCAAAAGGACCAACGGCACCTTGGCACTACCCACCCGAGAACATCTCGCCTGCCCCGCGTCACCGACCGAACCACACCGCGTTGTCGGCGCCTGGCTCGACATCTACGATCAGGTCATGAGCGGATCTGGCGATGAGACCGACGTTGAAGCACTGGTCGCTGGCATCGATGCTGGCATGCGTGAGATCGTCGAGCGCCTCCGCGGAGTGGTTCGCGAGTCGGTCCCCGGCGCGGTCGAAGAGCTCGATCCATCGGCACGACTCATCGGCTACACCTACCAGCCGGGCAGCTACAAGGGGCTCATCGTGGCCATCGCGCTCCACGCCTCTCACGTCAACCTCATGTTCTCGAAGGGGGTCGAGCTGCTCGATACTGACGACGCCGGACTCCTGGAGGGCACCGGCAAGAAGGCCCGACACATCAGGTTCCGCGAGCCCAGCGACGTCGACAGGCCCGGCGTCCGATCCCTGATCGAGGAAGCCGCCCGTCGCACGCCACGAGACTGACCCACGAGGGTGGGCTCTGGGCCGGGGCCGGTCCAAACGGTCGGTCGACATGCCCGGTCGAGGTGCCCCCTCGACGTGTGCGGTCGACGCGGCGACCCCACTGTGGTTCGCTTCCCGTATGGCAGAGGTCACCGTCGAGCTGCACCCGGCAAGCCCGCTCGACGCGGGCGAGATCCTGACGGTGCAGCGCGCCGCCTTCGTCACCGAAGCCCAGGTCTACGGCGACCCGAGTATCCCACCATTGATCCAGACGCTCAGCGATCTGGAACGCGAACTTCGCGCAGGCACCGCGCTGAAGGCGTTGGTGGGTCCGCGTCTCGTGGGAGCGATCCGTGGCCGCACCGAGGGTCACACCTTCCACGTTGGCCGCTTGGCTGTTGCCCCGGATATGCAGGGACGCGGGATCGGCACACGGCTGCTCGCCGACCTGGAGAAGCAGGTCGCCCTGGATGTGGCGCGGTTCGAGCTGTCGATCGGCTCCCTGAGCCTGCCCCATCTGAGGATCTTCGAACGTTCCGGCTACCACGAGTTCCGACGGGAACGGATGCACTCCAACCTCGAGTGGGTGTTCATGGAGAAGCCGTCACCTGGGGCAGCATCCGGCCTCTGATGCACCGCAAGGCCGCTTCACGACCGAACTGCGGGCCCTGGAGGCCCAGCGACACCCACCCAGCACCTCCTCTCTCGACCCTCATCCTCAAGTTCACCTTTAGCCTTGACCCGCCCGGAGGAACCGATCCTGGGTTGTAGCGCCCGATGGCTGGTTGACCGTTGATCAGGACGGAGGAGCATCCATGCCCGATCCCATCTACCACCTGGTCCCCGCCGACGAGTGGAGCGAGAGCGCACACACCTACGAACCGCCCTCGCTCGCGGAGGAGGGCTTCGTGCACTGTTCCGGACGCGACCAGGTCGCTCGCGTCGCTGAGCACCTCTTCACCGGGCGTCAGGACCTGCTCCTGCTGGAGATCGATCCTTCCCGGCTCACGGCAGAGGTCGTGTGGGAAGACCTCTACGACCTCGAGGAGGACTTCCCTCACGTCTACGGACCGATCGAGCGATCCGCCGTGGTCCGCGTACTCCCGTTCCCGCCTGAAGAGCAGGGCTGGTCGAGGTAGACCCCCACTTCGTCCTGCAGCCGGCGCGGCGGGCGGCGAGCCTGCCCTACGTTCACGTGACGCAACGAAGGGAGCCGCGTGACGCGAGGAAGGAAACTCCCGTGACGGCACGCGCGGTGATCTGCGACCTTGGCGGTGTCGTGATCCACATCGACCCCACTCGGATCACGCACCATTGGGCCCGACGGAGCCGCCGGCTCGAGGTTGACCTCCAGACCGCCTTCCCCGACGAGGCCTACTTCGCTTTCGAACGCGATGAGCTCTCGGAAGCGGAGTACCTCGATCATGTCCGCCGGCACCTCGAGCTGGATGGAACCGACGACGAACTCGCCGACGACTTCTCGCAGCTGTTCCTGGGCGCGGATCCTGGCACCGTGCAGGTGCTCTGGGAACTCCGCAACCACGGCTGGACGGTCGTCGCCCTGAGCAACACCAACCGGATCCACGAGCGGGTCTGGTCACACCGTTACGCAGCCGAACTCCAGGTGTTCCACGCGATCCACTGCTCCCACGACCTGCGGGCGAGGAAGCCGCAACCGGAAGCGTTCACGGCGGTGCTCGACCAGCACGGTCTCGACCCGGCCGAGACGGTGTTCATCGACGACCTGGCCGTCAACGTCGAGGCAGCACGTGGCCTCGGCCTGCACGGCGCCACCTTCGCAAGTGCGGAGCAGCTCCGCCAGCAGCTCCGTGACATCGCCGGAAGCTCATTCCCCTGGTGACGAACCGCAGCCACCCGGAGGGACGAGACGAACCTCACCCTTTCGGCTGAGCCGCACATACCACCGGGTTCCGTACGCTGCAGCATGACGACAACCCCTGCCGGTTCGCTGTTGGCCGAGCCCCGTCCCCCTGGGCCACCCCGGCGGGTGTGGCGTGACTGGGCACTCATCCTGACCCTGGTGCCGCTGGCGATCCTGGAGGTGGGGGTCCGCGAGGACATCGGCTGGGCGCCGGTCACGCTCGGCTTGTCCATCGCCCTGACGTTCGCTCTGTTGTGGCGCCGCACCGCTCCCCTGGTCGTTGTCGCCATCGTGTTCGCAACCCTGGCTGCGTTCTCGGTGGCCACCCTCGTCGGTCTGCCCGGACCGACCGCCCTGTACACGCTCGTCTGGGTGTTGGTGTTGCCCTACGCGCTGTTCCGGTGGGGATCGGGCCGTGAAGCGGCCATCGGTTCAGCCATCATGTTGGTCAGCGCAGCACTCGGCATCGCGGTCGATGCTCCCAGCGTGAGTGAGATCGTCCTCGGCATCGGTCTCCTGATGCTGCCGGCTGCGCTCGGCGCATCGGTCCGCTACCGAGCTACCGCGAGGATCCGGGAGGTCGAGGAGGCCAAGCTTCACGAACGTGAGCTCTTGGCACGTGAACTGCACGACACCGTCGCGCACCACGTCTCCGCCATCGCGATCCAGGCGCAGGCGGGCCGGGCTGTCGCCGCCTCAGATCCCGCCCGCTCGCTGGAGGTCCTGGAGGTCATCGAGGAAGCGGCATCCCGAACCCTGTCCGACATGCGTTCGATGGTCGGAACCCTGCGGGGTAGCGAGCCGGCCGAACTCGCACCGCGACCGGGCGTGATGGACCTACCGCACCTGACGCGTGCAGCCGGAGAGCTGCCCCGGGTCGAGGTCGCGCTCGCGGGGGACCTTGACGACCTGACTCCGGCTATGGACGCCGCCCTCTACCGGGTCGCTCAGGAGTCGATCACCAACGCCCTGCGTCACGCTCGGCGGGCCACCCTCGTCGACGTCCGGATCCACGGCGACGACGAGGTGGTGCGCCTCACCGTCACCGACGATGGTGATGCCAGCACGACCGAGCAGGCCACCTGGGGCTTCGGCCTGGTCGGCATGGCGGAACGCGCCAGCCTGCTCGGCGGCAGCCTGGAAGCCGGGCCGGGCCCCGACCGGGGCTGGAGCGTCGCCGTGGTCCTGCCGCGGACGGGAGAGCCCGCATGACCATCCGCGTGTTGATCGCCGACGACCAGGACCTGGTCCGCACCGGTCTCCGGATGATCCTGGACGCCCAACCCGACGTCGAGGTGGTCGGTGAAGCCGCAGATGGACGAGAGGCGGTGTCCCTAGCGCGCCGACTCCGTCCGGACGTGTGCCTCTTCGACATCCGGATGCCCGTCCTCGACGGCATCGGCGCCACCCGGCAGCTCGCAGGTCCCGACGTCGTGGATCCCTTGGCGATCGTGGTGATCACCACCTTCGATCTCGACGAGTACGTCGTCGGCGCACTCAAGGCGGGAGCTCGAGGCTTCCTGCTCAAGGATGCTGGTCCTGACCTACTGATGCAGGCCATCCACGCAGCGGCCAACGGCGACGCGCTGATCGCCCCAAGCGTGACCGCTCGGCTCCTCGCGGCGTTCGCGGACACCACCACAGGAGCGCCACCGGCCCAACCGATCGAGCCTCTCACCACCCGGGAGGAGGAGGTCCTGGTCACCGTCGCCCGAGGAAGGACCAACAGCGAGATCGCCGACGAGCTGTTCATCAGCCTCAGCACCGTCAAGACCCACCTCGCGAGCCTCATGCGCAAGCTCGAGGCGCGCAACCGCGTGGAGATCGCGATGTGGGCGTACGAGACGGGTCGCGTCGATCCCTGACCACCGGCCTGACCGCCGGCCGGTAGTCTGCTCCCTCACAACGCGGGGGTTCCTATGGAACCGACACTGAACCTCCTCAGCTTGGCGCCGCTCATGTTCATGGGCGCACTCGTGCTCGTCGTGCTCGGTGCCCTCGTCGTTGGTGTTCGCACGCGACCCGCCGTGGGATCCGAAGCCGCTGGGACCCCTGGTTGGCAGCTCGTCCTGTTCGGCGCGGTCGTGGCCATCCTGCTGATCCAGGTCGTCGGCTACACCCTGGCGTTCGTCATCTGACGCTCCGCCGAACCCCGATGAGCCAGCGAAGGGCAGACCGTGGACAGATCCGAAGCCAAGGCAGATCTTCAGCGCTACCTACA
>SKNK01000035.1 GCA_007120565.1 Nitriliruptoraceae bacterium
CCGCGTGAGACGGGCGGCTCCTCGCGTGGCCCCGCCCGGGCCGCTTGGCCGGGTCGTTAGCCGACCGCCAAGGGCAACCCGGCTGGGCGCTCGGCTCGCACCACCCGACCGCCGCCGAGGCAGTGGGCGTCCTCGGCGTCATAGACCACGGCGGCTTGACCCAGGGCCAAGCCGTGGACCGGCTCGTCGAGTTCCAAGCGGACCGCACCGTCCCCGATCGGTTCGACCCGTCCGGGCACGCTGCGCCCGTGGGCTCGCACCTGGACCCGGATCGGCCCGTGAGGCACCGTGCCGGTCGTCCACGTCGGCTGGTCCACCTCGGCCCACCGGCACGCCAGGGCTTCCCGCGGCCCCGTGCGGACGGTTCGCGTCGATGGCTCGACGTCGACGACGAACCGACGCTCCACGCGACCATCCGGCGTCGGCGGCGTGTTGTCCAAGCCCAGTCCGCGCCGCTGCCCGACGGTGAACCGCCACACCCCATCGTGTTCGCCAAGGGGTGTGCCGTCGAGGTCCACGATCGGTCCAGGCGCAGCGGGCACCCGCTCGGCGAGGTAGCCCGCTGTGTCGCCGTCCGGGATGAAGCACACGTCGTAGGAGTCGGGCTTGTCGGCGACGCGGAGTCCCCGCTCGGTCGCGATCTCGCGCACCCGATCCTTGGTCAGCTCCCCGACGGGAAGCAGGGTGTGGGCGAGCTGTTCCGGGGTCGCCACGTACAGGACGTAGGACTGGTCCTTGCGCGGGTCCGCGCCGCGGTGCAGCTCCGCTCCGGGTCCCGGATCGACGACGACGTGGCCGTCACGAACCAGGCGGGCGTGGTGCCCGGTGGCCAGCGCGTCGAACCCCAGGGCACGAGCACGGTCGAGCAGCGCAGCGTACTTGACCCGCTCGTTGCAGGTGATGCACGGGTTGGGGGTCGTCCCTGCGGCGTAGCTCTCCGCGAACGGTGTCTGTACCTCCCGCTCGAACACCTCCGCCATGTCCCACACGTAGTAGGGGATGCCCAGCACCTGGGCGCAACGCCGAGCGTCCTGGGCATCATCGAGGGTGCAGCAGCCGTGACCAGGGACCTGCTCATCCATGGGCAGGTCGGCCAGCTTCAGGTGCACCCCCGTGACGTCGTGGCCAGCGTCGAGCAGCAGTGCGGCCGCGACCGCGCTGTCGACTCCGCCGGACATGGCGACCAGCACACGTGCCATCAGGCGTCGCTCCGCGACTGGTCGGTGAGGGGGGCGAAGGAGAGGGTCGGGGCGCCCGCACCGGAACGCAACCGCGGGATCACGTCGGTCAGGACATCGATCGCCCGATCGACGTCCTCCTCGGTGCTCGTCCAGCCGAGCGAGAGACGCAACGGCGTCCCCGCGATCCCCACCGCCGACAGCACGTGCGACGGCTTGGCCGCGCCGGAGCCGCAGGCCGATCCTGGGGAGGCCGCTACCTCGGCGTCATCGAGCGCCAGGATGAGGCCATCGCTCGCGATCCCATCGATGCTGAGATGCACGTGAGAAGCCAGTCGGTCGGCAGCCTCGACCGGACCATCGCGGTGGACCCCGTCGATCCCGGCCACACCGGCGGCGAGGCGATCGCTGAGCGCCCGCAACCTCGTCGCCAGCGAGCCGCGGTCGTCGGCCGCCGCACGGGCGGCAGCGCCGCAGGCGGCGATCAACCCGGCTGCGAAGGTGCCGGACCGCACGCCACGGTCCTGTCCCCCGCCGTGGGCGAGGGGATCGATCGCCAACCCGCGTCGCAACACCGCGATCCCGACCCCCTGCGGCCCCCCGAACTTGTGGGCGGACAGCGCCATGGCGTCGACCCCCCACGCCGGCACGTCGATCGGCAGCGTCGCGAACGCCTGGACCGCATCGGAGTGCAGGGCGACGCCTCGCTCCTGGAGCGTCGGGGCGATGGCGGTAAGGTCGTTGATCGCCCCGAGTTCGTTGTTGGCGGCCATCACGCTCACCAGGACGGTGTCGTCACGCACGGCGGCCAGGACGTCCTCGGGCGCGACCCGCCCGTCCGGGCCGGGAGCCACGACGGTCAGGTCGACGTCGCCCCGATCCGCGAGCCACCGCGCCGGCTCCAAGACCGCCGCGTGCTCCACCGCCGTGGTCACCAGGTGGGGATCGGTCGCACCGCGGTCTCGGGCTGCCCAGACGATGCCCTTGACGGCGAGGTTGTCCGCCTCCGTACCACCCGAGGTGAACACCACCTCGTGCGGCGAGCACCGCAGGGCGTCCGCGACCGTCTCGCGCGCCTCCTCGATGGCCATCCTCGCCCGCTGTCCAGGTGCGTGGGGCGACGAGGCGTTGGCCGCGTCCAACCACATCGACAGCGCGGCCCTCGCCTCCGGCCGGGGAGGCGTGGTGGCGGCGTGGTCGAGGTAGGTCGTTGCCATGGCTGCGACGGTAGCGTTCCTCGCGGCGTTCGACCGTTGACCGCGCCGGTAGCCCTCGGAGTCCGATGTGACCGCACCCCACCTCCCCCATGGCACCCCGCTGCCTGCGGTCCCGCGCGGCGTGACCCCGCTCGGCATCGACCTCGGCACCGCCGGTGGCCACCGCCTGGTGCTGCTCAGCCTGGAACGGTGGGACGGGTGGGCGGACCTCCGGTTCGCCCGCATCGACGTCGGCTCAGAGGGACGGCTCGCCAGGCGCGTGCCTCCCGCCGAGGCCTGGGTGGTGCTCGCCGACGGCGTGGAGCTGGAGATCTTCGACGCGGTCGGGCGCGGCGACCGCAACTTCAGCAACGGCGAGGTACGACTGGTTCCACCGCCGGGCGAGCACGCACGACTGCAGGTGGCGGTCCAGGTCGCCCCCGGCACCGAGCCTCTGTCCACGCAGGTCCAGCTCTGAGCGACCGCAAGAACCCCGCTTCCTGCGCCGAGTAACGTCTCGGACACGCGGGAGCACGAGCACGCAGGAACGCAGGAGGCACCGAAGTGGCGAGCACGGCAGTGGATCGATTCCTCGAACATGCCCAACGACTGGGGGTGCCGGTGGAGGTCGTGGAGTTCCCCACCGAGACCCGGACCGCTGACGACGCCGCCGAAGCGATCGGTTGTGATGTCGCCCAGATCGTCAAGTCGCTGGTCTTCATGGCTGACGACCGACCCGTGCTCGCCCTGACCTCCGGCCGCAACCGCGTGGACGAGGCCAAGTTGGCGCGAGCGCTCGACGCCGCCGTGGTGCGCAAGGCCGACGCCGCCGAGGTTCGCGCGGCGACGGGCTACGCGATCGGCGGCACGCCACCCTTCGGGCACGCCACCGACCTCGAGGTGGCCTGTGACCGGGATCTCACGGGGTTCGACCAGGTCTGGGCAGCCGCCGGACTCCCCACCACGGTCTTCGCGCTCTCCCCGGATCGCCTCCTCGAGGCCACCGGGGCACGCGTCATCGACCTCGCAGGCTGATCCTGCAGAAGGACCCTTCTGACTAGAGGCATGGGGCCCTCGACCGCGCGCTCCGCGAGCGCCACCATGGACGCGCACGGCATTTCGCACGGATGCTTGTCCCTCTCTCTACTACGGCTGTAGTGTGGGAGGTCGCGCACGACACAACTGGTCGTCCCGGTCCACGGGTTAGAGCGCGTCAACGTGGCATTACTCAGGAGGCGACACATGCGCGTTCCGCGCTTGATCTCAACGCTCGCTGCCCTCTCGGCAGCCAGCCTCATCCTCGTAGCTTGCGGGGGCGAGGAAGCCCCGACGGAAGAGACCCCAGACGCCGGCACGGAAGCGCCCGATGACGAGGCGCCCGATGACGAAGCACCTGAGGACGAAGCACCCGAAGACGACGGCGAAGCAGCCGCCGAAGGTGACCCGGTCAGCGTCGGCCTGGTCTACGACATCGGTGGACGTGGTGACCAGTCGTTCAACGACGCGGCCGCTGCTGGACTCGACCAGGCAGAGGAGGACTTCAACATCACCGCTAGCGAGCTCGAGCCCTCCGAAGGTGGCGAGAACCGTGGCGAACTGCTGCGCCTGGTCAGCGGCGAAGGTGTCGACCTGGTCTTCGGTGTCGGCTTCGCGTTCGAAGAGGCCATGGAGTCCACCGCCCCAGACTTCCCTGACGTCAACTACGGCTTCATCGACGGCTTCCTCGAGGACCTCGATGCCGACTCGAACGTCGTCGCGCTGGGCTTCGCCGAGCACGAGGGCTCGTTCCTCGTCGGTGCAGCGGCGGCCCTCAAGTCCGAGAACAACCACATCGGCTACATCGGCGGCGTCGAGATCCCACTGATCGAGCGCTTCGAGGCCGGTTTCGTCGCGGGTGCCCGTGAGGTCAACCCCGACATCGAGATCGACATCACCTACATCAGCCAGCCGCCGGACTTCTCGGGCTTCACCGACCCCGCCTCGGGTCGGGAGATCGCCCTCGGGATGTACGGCAACGGCGCGGACGTCGTCTACCACGCTGCGGGTGGATCCGGACTCGGCCTGTTCGAGGCCGCGAAGGAGCACTCCGACTCCTCCGGTTCGAAGGTCTGGGCGATCGGGGTCGACTCCGACCAGTACCTGACCGCCGATGAGGAACTGCAGGAGTTCATCCTGACCTCGATGCTCAAGCGGGTCGACGTCGCGGTCTACGAGACGATCGCCGCGCAGGTCGAGGGCAACTTCGAGGGTGGCTACCGCACCTTCGACCTCTCGACCGACGGGGTCGGC
>SKNK01000501.1 GCA_007120565.1 Nitriliruptoraceae bacterium
AAGGGGATGTTCACGATCGAGATCGCGATCATGGCGTTGATCAGGCCGGGGCCGAGCACCGCCACCAGCGCGATGGCCAGGAGCAGGTACGGGAACGCCATCAGGACGTCGACACCACGCATCAGGATGTTGTCGGTCCGGCCGCCGAAGAACCCCGAGACCAGACCGAGCAGCGACCCGATGGTCGCGGCGATCAGGGTGGCGAAGACGCCGACCGACAGGCTCGTGCGCCCACCCCAGATGAGGCGGGAAAGCAGATCCCGGCCGAGGTGGTCGGCGCCGAGCACGTGTCCCTCAGAGCCGGGCCTGGCGAGACGGTTGGCGGTGTTGGTGGCAGCCGGGTCCGCGAGCGGCAGGATCGGTGCGAGTACGGCGAGGAGCACGACGATGCTGAGGACGATCAGCCCGGCGACCGAGAGCCGGTTGCGCTTCAGGCGTCGCCAGATCGCACCCCGCTTCTGCGGTGCAACCTCGCCACCATCGACAGAGGTGTCCTCTGGCGTGGGGGCGTGATCCTCCGGAGGAGGTGATGGAGCACTCATCCGAGCCGGATCCTCGGGTCGAGCGCGGCCTGGATCAGGTCCGCGGCGAGGTTGATCAGGACATAGGTCACCGCGACCAGCAACACCCCACCCTGCACGAGCAGGATGTCCCGGGTGCTGATGGCGGTCACGAGCATGCGGCCGATACCGGGCCAGCCGAAGACGGTCTCGACGTACACGGCGCCGCCGAGCAGGAACCCGACCTGCACGCCGATGACCGGCACCACGTTGACCACCGCGTTGCGGAAGCCGTGGCGCATGATCACCGAACGGCGCGTGATCCCCTTCGCGGTCGCCGTACGCACGTGGTCCTGACGCAGAACCTCGAGCATGCTGGATCTGGTGAGGCGGGCGATGACGCCGGCCGCAACCAGAGCCAACGCGGTCGCTGGCAGGACGAGGTGGTGGAGCACGGTCAAGGGTCCGCTCGCACCGAACGCCGGTCTCATCCCGCTGGTGGGGAACCACCCGAGGCCCAGCGAGAACACCACGATCAGGATCATGGCGAGCCAGAAGGAGGGGATCGACAGACCTACCAAGGCACCGATGGTGAAGGCCCGGTCCTGCCACTTGTGCTGCTTGACCGCGGCCACGATGCCCGCCACCAGGCCCAGGATGACCGTGATCAACAGCGCGGTCCCGGCCAACAGCATCGTCGCGGAGAACCGTTCGAAGATCTCGTCACGCACCGGCCGGTTGAGCGAGTACGACCGTCCGAAGTCTCCCTGCACCACGTTGCCGAGCCAGGTGACGTACTGGATGTGGGCAGGCTGGTCCAGCGCCAGCTGCCGTTCGAGGGTCGCAACGTTCTCCGGGGTCGCGTAGGACCCGAGGATGGCCCGTGCCGGGTCACCGGGGATCAGCAGCATCATCCCGAAGACCAGCAGCGTGACACCGAAGGTCACCGGGATGACCTGTAGCACGCGCCGGATGACATAGGACCGCACGAACCACCCTCCCAGGTCGTCAGCGGATGTGGTGGGGGCGGCGTTCGCCGCCCCCACGCGGATGGGTCAGTCCGCCCAGCGCAGGTCGTGCAGGCGGAGCAGGAAGGAGGGGTGTAGCTCGAAGCCCTCGACCTCGGGGCTCATCGCCACGTTCTGCTTCCAGCTCGCAACGAACACCCAGGGGGCATCCTCGACGACCAGTTCCTGCATCTCGTGGTACATCGCGTTGCGCGCGTCATCGTCGACCTCGACCTGGGCGCTCTCGATGAGCTCGTCGACGCGCTCGTTGGAGTAGTACCCCGAGTTGAAGCCGCCCTCGTCCGGCCACGCGCCGGTGCGGAGGGTGAGGAAGGGCAAGGTGTCCGGATCGGAGGTCATCCAGGCCATCTGGGCCATGTCCGCCTTGCCTTCGATCCCCGCGTTGACCTCATCGAGGAAGCTGTTCCACTCGAAGGTCGAGATGCTGGCGTTGATGCCGACCTCACGCAGATCCGCCTGCATCGCCTCACCCATCGGTACCGGATCGAGCATGCCCGATCCGCCCTCGGTCACGTAGAAGGTGACATCGACGCCATCGCCGTAGCCGGCTTCCTCGATGAGGTCGCGTGCCGCATCCGGGTCGTAGGGATAGGCGTCCAGATCCGGGTTGTACGCATCACCGAAAGCCTCAGCGATCGGGCCGTCAGCGACGGTGGCCGTCCCCTGGAGGACATCGTTGACGATCGCTTCCTTGTCGATGGCCATGTTGACGGCCCGACGCATCCGAACATCGTCGAAGGGCTCCTCCGCGAGGTTGAGGATCAGGAACCACACGTGCGGTCCGGCCTGCTCGCCGACGACCACGTCCGGGTCGTCACGCAGTGCCGCAACGTCGTCCGGCGGCACCTCGACGATCAGGTCGGCACCACCCGAAGCCAGCTCGTTGACCCGGGTCTGCGACTCGGTGATCGGCCGGAAGACCACACCCGCGACCTCCGGTGGCCCGTCCCAGTAGTCCGGGTTGCGTTCGAGCGTGACGTGCTCGTTGCCCTGCCACTCGGCGAAGGTGTACGGGCCGGTGCCGACCGGGTTGCGGCCGACGTCCTCGCCGTGCTCTTCGACCGCCGTGGGCGAGATCAGCAACCCGGTCGGGTAGGCGAGGTTGGCCATGAACGGCGAGTACGCCGACTCGAGTTCGAACTCGACGGTGTGGTCATCGACCACCCGCACCTCGGCGATCTGACCGAAGAACTGCTCCGCGAGGGGGAAGGGTCCGGTGTCGTGGTACGGGTGACTCTCATCGAGCATGCGATCGAAGTTGAACTTGACCGCCTCAGCGTCGAAGGGAGACCCGTCGTGGAACTCGACGTCGTCGCGCAACTCGAAGGTGTAGAGCGTGCCGTCGTCACTGATCTCCCAATCCGTGGCGAGGGCCGGCTCGACGTCGAGCGAGTCCGCTTCGTAGCGGACGAGACCGTCGTAGAGGTTGATGTTGATCCGGAAGTCGTTGACCGCGGTGACCACGTGCGGGTCGAGCGATGCCGGTTCGGCAACCTGGCCGATCACCACCGGGTCATCGTCGGCAGCGCCGCCGGCGTCGTCACCGCACGCGGCGAGGACCAAGGCCCCCGCCAGCGTCGCCGCCACCAGCCCGGTGCGCCACCGGGTCCGTCCACCTGTCGCTGTCCTGTGCATACCGAGCGCCTCCGCTGGAGCTCTGACCGCCCTCGCCCGCACCATGACGGGACCCACTGGGCAGGAACGACCGTTTCATATTCGGCCATCTCGTGAAACGAACGTTAGGTCCCGCCTCCGCGACGGTCAAGGACATCGTCCAAGCGACCAGGCCTGTCGTCGCTCGCGAGGCTGGACGCCAGACACCGCGGTCCGGGCACGAAGCCTGCTTCGCTGCCCCTGTCTCCCCAGATCGCTCGACTACACCGACCGCTGACTCGGCGTCCAGGCCACCGGTCGTGCGCGCGTCTGAGGGAACAGCAGGTCCACGAAGCGCTCAACCACGGGCTGTGGCTCGTGGTTGGCCAGCCCCGGGCGCTCGTTGGCTTCGATGATGACGTGCTCGGGTTCGGTGACGTCGGTGACCAGCAGATCCACGCCCACCACGGGGATCCCGATGACCTGCGCGGTCCGGACCGCTGCCTCGGCCAGGGTGGGGTGCAGATCAGCGGTGACGTCGTGGATCGTGCCCCCGGTGTGCAGGTTGGCGGTGCGGCGTACCGGCAGGACCTCCCCCTCTGGCAGGACGTCATCGAGGGAGTAGCCGTACTCCTCGACCGTCGCCCGGGTGTGGTCGTCCATCGGGATGACCGACTCCCCGTGGGTCGCCGCCGCCCGCCGGCGACTCTGACGCTCGATGAGTTCCCGGATCGTGAGGTCGCCGGTCCCGATGACCTCGGCCGGTCGCCGGATCGCTGCCGCGACCACCTCGCTGTCGATCACGACGACCCGCAGGTCCACCCCATCGACACGTTCCTCGATCAGCACCTCCGGACAGAACATACGGGCGACGTCCACGGCCTTGTTGAGGGCCTCCTCATCGGCAACCCCCACCGTGATGCCACCACCCTGCTCTCCCCGGGCCGGTTTGACCACCACGTCGCCGACCTCAGCGAGGAAGGCGGCGTTGGTCTGTTCGTCAGCGGCCACGATGCCCCGTGGCACGCGCAGCTCGGCTCGTTCCAGGAGGCGGCGGGTGATGCGCTTGTCGTCACAGCGGCTCATCGCCACGGCCGTGGTCAACTCGGACAACGCTTGACGGGTCCGGATCTCGCGTCCACCGTGGGACAGGTCCATCTCCCCCCACTCCGCATCGAGCACCCGCACCGTGATACCTCGGCGTAGGGCTTCCTCGGCGATGATGCGCGCGTACGGGTTCAGCGCCGAGACATCCTGCGGTTCGGTGTACAGCGGCTCGTTGATGGGGTTCTTGCGCTTCACACAGAAGACCGGGACCCGCACGAAGCCCAGCTTCTCGTACAGCCGGATGGCCGCATCGTTGTCGTGAACGACCGACAGGTCGAGGAACGCCCGACCCCGGGCCTTGAAACGGTCAGCCAGCACGCGCACGAGCGCTTGGCCGATCCCCGGTTGGGTGGCTTGCAGGTCCACGGCGAGGCACCACAGGCTGCTGCCACCATCGGGATCGTCGAAGGCCCGCT